>CAYPPC010000018.1:0-19517 GCA_964412435.1 uncultured Paludibacter sp. | reverse complement strand
TCGTCCCACCCGGCTTTACGGGCTATTTCCAGAGCAGAGTTTGAAACTGTAGACCGAAATCGGGTAATCTCTTTAATGGCCCGCCAAATCTGCTGAATCTCTTTTATCGAAAGTCTGGTCTGGTTCAGCAAAATAAAGTGCTTGCTTAAATCTTCTTCATTAAAAAGTACAAAACAATCAGCAACAATGTTCTCATCCCTGCCTGCCCGCCCGGCTTCCTGAATGTAGTTCTCAAGTGAGTCGGAGATGTCGTAGTGGAGCACCATTCCCACATCCTTTTTATCTACACCCATACCAAAAGCGGAGGTTGCCACCATTACCTGTACTTCACCCGATAAAAATGCATCCCGGTTGGCAGATTTCTCAATGGTATCCATTTTGCCATGATACGGCTTAGCATTGAAACCATCTTCGGTCAAGCGTTCGGCAAGTTTGTAGGCGCGCCGGGTCCTGGAAACATAAATAATTGTAGGACAGTTTTTCTCCTCAATCAAATCGCGTACGGTCTGGTACTTTGCTTCGTCATCCTCTTTTTTCAGTACTTTGTATTGTAAGTTTGTTCGGCTTGCATCGGAGGTAAACAGCTCCAAATGAAGTGAAAGTTTCTCCTTGAAATAATCCCGGATATCTTCTATTACCTGCTGTTTTGCTGTAGCTGTGAAGCAAGATACCGGAATAGCTTCCTCTAAATTTTTCTTCTCTTGTATGCTCTTGATAAAATCTCCAATATATAAGTAGTCTACCCTGAAATCCTGCCCCCAGGCTGAAAAGCAGTGTGCTTCATCAATTACAAAACGGGCAATCTTTCGCTCTAAAATTAAACGCTCTATCGTTTTTGATCGCAAACTTTCGGGAGAGATATAGAGTATGTTGGCTGAACCATTTTCTGTCCGTTCAAAGGACTTTGCCCGCTCAATCGGGTCAAGTAATCCATTGATGGTGACCGCGTTGGTAATACCCGCCTTTTCGAGATTGTCCACCTGATCCTTCATCAGTGACTGAAGAGGCGAGATGACAACTGTAAGGGCATTTGAGTTTTTTCCGCTTAGCAATGCAGGAATCTGAAAAGCCAGCGACTTTCCACCTCCGGTGGGGAAAATAGCGAGCAGTGATTTGTTGCGTATAGCAGCCTCTACCGCCAGCTCCTGTAGTGGTTCGCCACCAAAAGTCCGATAAGCGTCGTAACCAAAAAAGCTTTTCAATGCTTTGTGTGCATCAAGTGCTTTGTCGCAATAGGAGCAACCGGGCAGACATGGATTACTGCGCAAAAGTGTCATGATTCGCTCCACATGAGAAAAGTTATTCAACACCCAGGGAGGAGTGATTGAGTCTGTTTCTTGCTTTTGAATGAAAGAGTGAATCAGTGAGAGACTGTAGGCCAGCTCAATGGGGTGTTCGGCAATTAATGCTTTCAGATTGGCGTGTTCGCAGATTTCATTCTTAAACTCCTGGCGAATCAACCCTTCAACATCTATGTGCTCAGCGTTAAAGGCTAAAAACTTAAAAAAGGCTTTGAATTCTTTGCTTTCGCCGAGTAGTTGGTAGAAAATATCCCGGACATTACTCCTGAGCTGATTAAATGCAGTCACTTCATCATAAAATAGATCTCTTGCTTTAATTGAGTCGTTGAGCGGATTGCTCATCTCTTCTGATTGGAGTTTGTCATCTTTTACAAGAGCGTGATAGGGTTTGCCCGGAAAAAGCAGTGGCGAAAGAAATAGCGTATCAATTATATTGTCCGAACTAATCCCCGCACGATCAAGCGCCTTGCCAATATATCGAATATCGTGATTCAGAATATTATGCCCGCAAATAAACTGTGTACCCCGGAGGAACTGAGAAAACTCAAACAGCGAAGCTTTATGAAACTGTGTTCCATCTGCTTTTACTCCGCCAACATCAAGCACTTTATGACTTCTCGGATTCACTTCCGAGTCAATAAAAGCAATGGACGGGTTAGTATGTGCTGTTTCTTGTTTCAAGTTCTTGTGTTAAATATCCGGTACTTTGTTAGCTTAAGCTTGGGTGTTGATAAATGATTATATGTTTTATCACTCCCCAAAATTAAAAAATATATTATAAATAAGCAATAAACTGCTGATAACAATACCGTTTGTGACGAATTCTCTGCTGTTTACCGAATAATCAGGCTTTGATTTTAGACCATGTTCTTTCTAAAAACTAATCTTTTTACTACATTTGTGAATAGTAAAAAGATGATTTTATTGCTTTTTTTATAATAGAGAACCATGAAGTTTTTCACAACATCCAAGATAGCGCTGGTTGATCAGGATACATTGCTGGAAGAGGGAATCAAATCCATCGACTTGATGGAACGTGCAGCAAGCAGACTCCTTGAGGTCTTCAAACGGGATATCGATAAAGATCGCCATGTTTATATTCTGGCCGGACCGGGAAATAATGGTGGCGATGGGCTCGCTTTGGGGCGTATGATGCTGCAGGAGGGTTATGAGGTGCAGGTCTTTTTCCTGCATGAGGGAAGGATGAGTGATGATTGCCGCATTAATTTTGAGCGTTTGCGGGGACATTTCTCCTCCTTTGTGTCAGAAGATATTAATAAACTGCTCGACACCTGGGTGGGCTGGGGCGATACTGTAATTGATGCACTTTTTGGTTCGGGGCTCAGTCGTCCGCTGGAGGGTATTTATGCTCAGGCAGTCAAATGGCTTTATGAGTATAAACCCGTTGTTTACTCCATTGATATCCCTTCCGGATTGCAGGGTGAGGCGTGTGCCCGGGAGGGCGATTTGATTGTACGCGCTGTTAAAACATATACACTTCAATTTCCCAAATTGGCTCTGCTCCTGCCGGAGAATGAGGAGTTTGTGGGTAAATTTGAGATTGTGGATATAGATTTGCACCCCTTGTCCATATCGAGCATCCCCAGTAATTTTTACTATAATGTGACCGGCTTGCTGGATTTTGGTCTGATAAAGAGGAACCATTTTTCACACAAAGGCACATTTGGGCATATGCTGCTTTGGGCCGGACAGAAGGGGATGGCGGGTGCGGCTTTGCTGGCTGCCCGGGCTGCTTTGCGCAATGGGGTAGGGCTTCTGTCGGTACACAGCGAAGAGGATAATCGCACTATTTTACAAACGGCACTGCCGGAAGCCATCTTTCTGAATGAAGTGAAAGCTCCCGAAACTTTCAGTGCTTGTGCTTTTGGTCCCGGACTGGGCACCGGAGAAGCTACCGCTGAAAAGCTGACAGGTCTGCTTGAGCAGCTGAAAAAGCCCTGTGTGCTCGATGCCGATGCACTCAATATTTTGGCCGAAAGGCCTGAGATGTTTGAGCTTATTCCTGAAGATGCCGTCCTGACTCCACACCCTAAAGAGTTTGACAGGATGTTTGGGAGCTCAGCCAATTCACTTGAACGAATAGATAAAGCAAGGGATGCTGCATTGAAATATCAGATCTATATTTTAATTAAAGGGGCTCATTCTGTTTTGGTTTCGCCCAACGGCTGGCTCTACTTTAACTCTACGGGCAATTCAGGAATGGCTGTGGGTGGTATGGGAGATGTGCTTACCGGAATGATTGGTGCTATGCTCGCACAAGGCTATAATACTCCCTTGAGTGTGCGCCTGGCTATGTGGCTGCACGGTCGCGCGGCTGATTTAGCACTGGATGCTCAATCGCCGGAGAGCCTGCTTCCGTCAGATGTGATAGAGTATTTGGGGAAAGCGCACAAAGAAATTACTTTCGATGATTTATCTCCGGCCCGAATAAAGTGAGGATATTTTCTTCACTTTATTTTTTTATCTCAAATAAATAGGATAAATTTGTCCGAAATAAAGATTTAACCCAAAAATGATAATTTTGTCAACTTCCTGACCGGGCTGTAAAACTAAAACAAAAGCATAGTTGTTACAGCATATTCAGGTTGTTAAAAAAATAATATGTACAAATTCTTTCGAAAATACCACAAATGGTTAGGCGTTGTTTTAACGCTTTTGATTCTTTTCTTTGCTATTTCCGGCATCATATTAAATCATCGTGAAGAGCTGGCTCGCTTTGAGGTTTCAAGAAAACTTTTACCTCAGGAAAACCGCTATAAAGAGTGGAATAATGCGGCTGTAAAGGAGATGTTGCAGGTTTCTGAAGACAGTGTTTTACTATATGGGAATATCGGTATCTGGCTGGCAGACGGAGATCTGGGAAATATCCGCGAGATGAATGAGGGCTTTCCGCGAGGCATTGACCACCGAAAAATATTTAAGATTCTGGAGTTTAATGATGACTTGTATGCCGGTGCGCTGTTTGGGCTCTATCGCTATGATAAAATAGCGGCTTCGTGGGCAAAAATCGAGTTGCCGGTAAAAGATAAAAATGTGGTGGATCTGCTGGTAAAGGGAGATTCACTCTATGCGCTTACCCGTTCAGATCTTCTGCTGAGTGTGGATGGTGACAACTTCAATGAGATAAAACTGCCCGCTCCCCAGGGTTACAATAATAAAGTGAGTCTTTTCAAAACCCTCTGGGTGATTCACAGCGGTGAAATTCTGGGTATGCCGGGGCGTCTCTTTGTAGATTTTCTGGGCATAGTACTCACCTTTCTGACCATTTCCGGCATTATTCTTTTCATAGCCAAACTGAGATTGAAAAATCGGAAAATCTCAGTCCGGGAGCGGGATAAGCAGCGTCGCTATTACCGCTGGAACCTGCGCTGGCACAACAAGCTGGGCTGGACAATTATGATTTTCCTCTTTGTGAATACGCTCACCGGTATGTTTTTGAGACCGCCGCTTTTGGTAGCTATTGCGGCAGCCGAGTCTGAGAAAGTACCCGGAACGGCACTGGATACTGACAACGCATGGTTTGATATTATGCGCCGGGTAGTTTATGTGGAAGATGAGGAGATATTTCTTTTTTCCACCACTGACGGTTTTTTCTATGCCGGTAATGAGCTGGATGAAATGATAAAATATGAGCATCAGCCGCCTGCCAGTGTGATGGGGGTAACAGTGCTCGAACCGCAGGGCGATGGAGAGGTTTTACTCGGCTCTTTCAACGGACTTTTTAGCTGGAACTACAAAACTGACTCCATCTATGACTTGCTTAAAGAGGAGGTTTGGGTGCGTCCCGAAAAACCGGGGCTTCCTTTCGGGGATTACAAAGTGAGCGGTTTCGGCTTTGATCGCAACGGCAAAGAGGTTGTGTTTGATTATACCCATGGCGTAAGGGGGCGCACGGGTAGTATCAACTTCCCGGAAATGCCTGCCGAGGTGATTAAAAAATCTCCTATGTCACTTTGGGGCTATTCGCTTGAAATACACACAGCGCGTATCCTGAAACCCATTCTTGGAGATTTCTATGTGCTGGTGGTGCCGCTGTTAGGCATTTTTATGCTCTTTATTCTAGTCTCCGGATTTGTGGTGTGGTATAAGTTTTTCCGTAAGAAAAAACCAAAATCAAAAAAGAGCTAAATGCCAGGAGTCATCTGATTACAACTGTTATTGTTGACTCTTGCTTTTCGAAAAACAAATAAAGCTGCCTGACAAAGAATATCTTCGTCAGGCAGCTTTGTGTTACTGTATATCGTGCAAGGTGATCCGGGATTTATAGATAGTGCAGGGAGTATATTTTAATGAAATAATTTATTGCTTTAGTTTAACGCTAACGCCCTTTCAGGGCTTTGGGGCTATAGTCGTGTTTTCACCGGGTGTTGTCCGGTGCTGAATTGTGACGGGTTTTCAGCCCTTAGTAATACAATAAACTCAGCTGGAATTACTCTATTGACACAAATTGTCTGTAAATTCAAAAAACGGTGTTGTGTTTTAAAAATTCGGGTGACTTCCTCTATAAAAATGAAGTGACCAAAAAGAAAATAAAAATGAATACAAGCATAATAAGGCTTATTTTGTCTAACTCTTTCTCTTTTACAGCTCTCAGAATAATTATACCCAAAAAGATCAGTGAAAAACTTAGGTCAATCCATTGGGCGGAAGCATAATATTCCTGGTCGCCAATGATATATTTCAAAAACAGGGAAATAATCAGAAACGTTGAAGCGATAACGATTGATACTTTGTCGTAGGTTTTCATAATAAACTCATTTTATTGATACAAAGATCACATAGTTTTCTTAATAAATAGCATTTTGCATACTATAAAGTTTGTTTTCTAGAACATAGAGAAAAACAACTTCGTTATTTTTGTCTGCAAACTTAACAAACCAGTTCAATTTTAAAGACTTGACGTCTTCAATAAATGATTTACTGCCCTTTTTTAACCATAATCGATAATGAGTTTGTTACATTATTGCTTCCGGGTGCCTGCAAAATCAAGTGAGCTGAAAGAGGTTCTTTGTGCTAATCTCTCCCGCTTCGCCCGGGCGGTTGATGGCGTTGACAGGAATAATATAATCGTAGTTTTCAATCTCATCCGATCTGATCTCTCTCAGTTTAACCCGGCCCGCATTCAGCAGGTTTTTTAGGCGGGTGCCAAAAAGTAGTGGCCCGGCCGGAGTGTACCATTCACCGTTTTTACTGAAAATTAGGTTGGTGAATGTGGAATCCGTTACGCACCCCTTTTGAACCAACAGAGGCAGCACCGAAGAAGGAAAAAGCTTACCGATTTTATCGAAAAGTGCGCGATCAGCTGATTTATACTCGTAAGAGAATTGATCCGGGATCTCATACAAAGCGTAATGCCGGAACTGAGGGTGTTGGTAGGGCTGGTACTCCAGCTCGAGCAGTTCGCTGTTGTACACCAGGCGCAGCTTGAAAAGCCCGCTTTCGTTGTGCGGATGCTGTGCAATAATCTCCTCTAAAGACAATACTTCAGAGCCGACAAAGTGACGCGCAAAAGTGACGTTGACCCGCTCTTGATGCAGGGCGAGATTGTCTGCTTTGCCATTGCAAAATCTTATGGATTCAATAAACCGGGACATATATCTTGTCAATTAATTCCTGATACTCTTTTTCGGCGATGCTGTGCACTGTGATACCGCCTCCACTTTTATAAAACAGTTCATTGCCCTGCTCCTCCACAAAGCGAATCATTACTGCAGAGTCCAGATTCTCACCATCGAAAATGCCCATAACACCGGTGTAAAATCCGCGTTCATAAGCTTCGGCTTCATTGATTACTTGAAGAGATTTCTCCCGCGGTACACCGCAAATAGATCCCGCCGGCAGCAGTTTATCTAAAATATCACCAAGCTGTTCCTGCCAGCCTGCCGGCAGTTCGCCGCTCACCTCCGAGCTCACCTGCAGCAATTCCTTTTCAGCGTTTTTCACGTGAGTGATATACCTGAAACGTTTGACCTGCACATTTTCGGCTACACTTTTGAGGTCTTCTGTTGTAGCAGCAACCATGTGGCGGTGTTCGTCAATCTCTTTATGATCCTTCAAAATCATATTTTCTGCATCGGGCAGTGAAGCGTCAATGGTACCCTTCATCGGGAAACTGCTGATGGTGTTAGCCTTTATCCGGATAAATGTTTCCGGTGAAAAAACGGTGAATTCTCCCGGCAGATGCAGCTTGTAAAGTGCATTGGCAGCATAAAACAGCTCCCCGGTGCTGTGGTTGAGGGTGATTTTACTAACTTGCGTTAAATTGATCAGTGAGATTTCACCGCGCTTCAGATAAGACATGATGTGATCAAATTTGCTGCGATAAATATCAAAAGCGGGTGGCTCTTTGCTTAAAACGAAATTGTTGCTGACAGTTTTCACTTCAGAATTGGAAGCGCCGGGAAACTGAAACAGCACCTTTTCGCTGTCTGCCGGCAGCGGGAAAACGCGAATGTCACTCTTGTCAAAGCTAATCAGGAAAAGAAATGGAACTCTCTCTTTTCCGAGCCGGTTCAATATTTTAAGCGGGTTTTTCTCCATTTGAGTGCAAAAATATAACAATCAGCGGAGAATATCACAAAATTATTTTATATTTGGGGAAATTTTGAAGTTGCTCCGGAGAGAGTGTCCGGTGGCAGATCAAAATTATTGAACAAAACGGATGTTTAGCTGTTAAGTATATACCTTTGAAAATTTTTTACACATGAGTACCTTGAAAGATATTAACCTGATGGATATCGGTGCCATCGAAGAGCTTTACAAAAAGTATAAAGAGAATCCCGAAAGTGTGGATGAGAGTTTTCGGTTTTTTTTCCACGGATTTGATCTGGCGGTAACCCATTTCCCCGAAAAACCGGTTGAGAAACAGCCGCTGACAGTGGTGGGAAGTGATTCGCTGAAAGAGACCGCTGTGATGAATCTGATTAACGGCTATCGCCGCCGGGGACACCTTTTTACAAAAACCAATCCTGTGCGTACCCGCAGGCAGTATTCACCAACATTAGATCTGGAAAATTTTAATCTCTCGCAGGCCGACCTCGATGATGAGTTTGAAGCGGGCAAGGAGATTGGAATCGGACGTGCCAAATTGAAAGATATTGTGGCTCACCTCGAGGAGACCTACTGTAAATCTATCGGTGTGGAGTATCGTTATATGACCAAGCCGGAGATTGTGTACTGGTTGCAGGAGAAAATGGAAAGCAGCCGCAATCAGGAGAATTTGACAAATGAGGAGAAACTGGTTATTCTGGATGGCCTTATTGAAGCTTCCGGTTTTGAAGATTATCTGCACAAAAGATTTGTGGGTCAAAAACGCTTTTCGCTCGAAGGCTCGGAGAGTATTATGCCGGCACTCGATGCCATGATTAATCATGGCGGCTCCTATGATGTGAGCGATGTGGTGATAGGTATGGCGCACCGAGGAAGGCTCAATGTACTGACCAATATTATGCGTAAGCCTTACAAAGAGGTTTTCCGTGAGTTTAATGCGCAGACTTACGATGAAAATATCATGTACGGCGACGTAAAATATCACCTTGGTTACAACACCACCATCGACTACAAAGGACGAAAACTGGCACTTGCTCTGGTTCCCAACCCCTCACACCTGGAGTCTGTGGCGCCGTTGGTGCAGGGTATTGCCAAATCAAAATTGGATAATATTCATCAGCACCAATACAACCGGGTGGTACCGGTGGTGATTCATGGCGATGCGGCTGTTGCCAGTCAGGGCGTGGTGTATGAAACCCTGCAATTCTCCAAACTGGACGGATATAAAACCGGGGGCACCATTCATATTGTAATTAACAATCAGGTGGGATTCACCACCAACTATCTGCAGGCACGTTCGAGCACTTATTGTACCGATGTGGCCAAAGTGACACAGTCGCCCGTGTTCCACGTAAATGGTGACGACACGGAAGCGGTTGTTTTTGTGATGAAGCTGGCGCTCGAATTCCGTCAGAAATTCAATATCGACGTATTTATTGACTTGCTCTCTTACCGCAAGTACGGACACAATGAGGGTGATGAGCCCCGTTTTACGCAGCCCAAACTGTACAAAATTATTGCTAATCATAAGAACCCGCGTGATATTTATGCTGAAAAGCTAATTGCAGAGGGAGTGATTGATCGTGCTGAGTTTGAGAAGCGGGTAGAGGGTTTCAATAAGATCCTGGATAAGGATTACGAAGCTTCCCTGGAGACTTCTCAGGTGAACTTACAGCCGTTTTTCGAAGAGAAATATAAAGATATTCATTTGCCAAAACCGGTAGATTTTGAAAAAGCGGCTAAAACCAAAGTGACTAAAAAGCTATTCCTGGAGCTGGCGAAGAATATCACAACTTTGCCCGAAGGGATGAACTTCTACAATAAAACGGTGCGGCTTTTTGCACAGCGTGCCGAAATGATTAAAAAAGATGCTTATGACTGGGCAATGGGTGAGTTGCTTGCTTATGCCTCTCTGGCCCGCGAAGGATATAATGTTCGTTTAAGCGGACAGGATGCTGAGCGCGGTACTTTCTCGCACCGCCATGCCGAGATAATTACTGAGGATGGTGAGGAGAAATACTTCCCTCTTAAAAATCTGGGTGGTGAACAGGCTCAGGTAAGTGTTATTAACTCACCGCTGAGTGAGTATGGCATTCTTGGCTTTGAGTATGGCTATTCACTGGCACATCCGCAGGGTCTGACCATTTGGGAGGCGCAGTTTGGTGATTTCCACAACGTGGGACAGGTGATTGTGGATCAGTATGTCTCCTCTGCGCAGGAGAAATGGGGCATCAAGTCCGGCCTGGTGATGTACCTGCCTCACGCTTATGAAGGGCAGGGGGCGGAGCACTCGAGCGGTCGCATGGAGCGTTTTCTGCAGCTTTGTGCCAACCTCAATATGCAGATCTTAAATACTACAACACCGGCCAACCATTTCCATGCATTGCGTCGTCAGCTTCACCGCGATATTCGTGTGCCGCTGATTGCATTTACACCCAAAAGTTTGTTGCGTCACCCCGAGGCGGTTTCTTCGCTCGCTGATTTCACCGAAGGGCAGTTTATGGAGGTGGTGGATGATATGGAGGTAAAAGATAAACCCAAGGTGAAAAAAGTACTGCTTTGCAGCGGCAAAATATATTACGAACTGGTGGCGGCCCGCCGGGAAAAGAAAGCAGATCATATTGCGATTGTACGACTGGAACAGATTTACCCCTTCCCGGAGAAACAGCTGAAAGAGGTGCTGAAGCAGTATAAAGCCAATATGGAGCTGCAGTGGGTTCAGGAGGAGCCGATTAATATGGGTGCTGCTCATTTTGTAGAAAAAGGGCTGAACAATCCCAAACTGAAACTGATAGCGCGTGCAGCCAGCGGAGTAACCTCCGAAGGCTTGCCGGCAATGCATAAAATTAATCAAAAAGCTATTATTGAAGAGGCAATAAAATAATAAAATACCATGGCAATAATTGAAATTAAAGTACCCAGTCCCGGTGAATCGGTCAATGAAGTGGATCTTTATAACTGGCTGGTAGAGGACGGTTCGTACGTAAAAAAAGACACAGAAATTGTTGAGTTAGACTCGGCAAAAGCAACCCTTACGGTGGTTGCAGAAGAGTCGGGAGTGATCAGTTTTCAGGCTGAAGAAGGTGATACACTTGACGTAGGTGCAGTATTGTGCACCATTGATACTTCAGCGGTTCCTGCCGATGTGCCCGTAGAGGAAAAAGCGCCGGAAGCTCCTGCTCCCAAAGCAAAAGAGCCGGAGGCTGCTCCGGTACAAGTTGCACAGACACCAACGCCTGCACCTGCGGCACAACCCGCTGCTAAAGCTGCAAGTGACATGAGTGTTGATAATCTGATTCAGCAAATGCAAAAATTGAGTCGGTCGGATAAAGCGACCCTCGCTTCGGCACTGGGATTAACTGCCGCTCTGGTAGAAGAAAATCGGAACTCCAATACTGAGCGAATGAGTGCTTTACGCCGAAAACTGAGCGAACGTTTGGTTTCCGTTAAAAACGAAACAGCCATGCTCACCACTTTCAACGAAGTGGATATGAAGCCGATTATGGACCTGCGTAAAAAGCATCAAAAGCGTTTTGTGGAGACATATGGTTTTAAGTTGGGCTTGATGTCCTTCTTCCTAAAAGCGAGCGCGGTTGCGTTAAAAGAGTTCCCAACTGTAAATGCAATGCTCGAAGGTGAAAATATGACTTCCTTTGAGTATGTCGATATTTCTGTGGCGGTAAGTACGCCAAAAGGTTTAATGGTGCCCGTTATTCGTAATGTGGAGACCCTGAGCTTAGCTGAAATTGAGCAAACCATTGCTGATGTGGCCGAAAAAGCGCGCACGGGCAAACTCACCATCCCGGAAATGACCGGTGGTACCTTCACCGTTACTAACGGAGGTGTATTTGGCTCTATGATGTCCACACCAATTATCAATCCGCCGCAATCAGCTATTCTCGGTATGCACAACATCACTGACCGGGCAGTTGTGATTGAGGGTGAAATCACCATTCGTCCTATGATGTACTTAGCACTTTCGTATGACCACCGTATCATTGATGGTCGCGAATCGGTAAGCTTCCTAGTGCGTGTAAAACAACTGCTCGAGAACCCAACCGAAATGCTTTTTGGTGCATTGGGTGGTGAAAGAACGTTGCTGGGGATATAGACCCCAAACCCCGACTCCAAATCCCTAAAGGGGCTTTAAAATAGGAAATTAACTGATTGATACAATTTGAAAACGCCTGATGATATAAAACCATCAGGCGTTTTTGTGTAATTGTTTCCAGGAAGCGGCCAATATTCTATCCATAATTTCAGGTTTGCTCTATTATTTTCTCCTGATTGGTAAATCTGGAGAAATTTCAAGTTGTTTTGTTTTGTTAAATGATAAAGGGTGTTTACTTTTGGATGTTAATAACAAGTAGATATTATTCGCTTACTGGGAGAAAAATAATTAACATTTAAAACTATAATCTTATGAAACTAAAACTTTCACGATTCACACTGTTGGTTTTTGCTCTGTTTACCTATATGGGAATGCAGGCGCAAAATCAACAAAAAGTTAATTTGCAAGATGAGACGCAAGTTAGTTTATCCTTGGATAAGCTGCGTAAACTCAGTTTTGATACCGAGTATATGTATGTAACATTAGAGAGCAAGGAAAACTTCTCGTATAGTTTAGAGAATATGAGAAGTGCTATTTTCTTTACGGATGTCAGTACAAGTGTTGAAACAGTAGAATTAGCTGTGGATTTTGAACTGACTGCTTTTCCTAATCCGGTGCAAGAGGTTCTCAGAATTCTGTTGCCAACAAACAATGCAATGCCCGGTAACATTATGCTCTATAATAATAAAGGACAACTTATCCAAAATATAGCGATTAAGGATGAAGTGCAGATCAGTATTGATGTCAGTGGACTTACATCAGGACTCTATCTCTGTATTTATAGAAGCGAGGGAATTAGTAAAAGTGTAAAATTCATCAAAAACTAAGAGGAGGAACAAGCTATGAATAAACGTATATTATTTCTCGTGGCAGGTATTCTTGCAATTGCTTTGTTAGCCCAAAACAGCAGTCCAAGATGGATACATCTCTTAAAAGATGGGAATACTGTTGCTAAATACCGGGTTATTGAAGATTTTGACAGTGTTGTGGTTTATAAACCCTCTGAAATAGGGCTGGTCGGTAATGATAAGACTCTATATGTGATGAAAGACGGTGACATCGTAAATCAGTACAAATTGCATACAGAGATAGACAACCTGGCAGTATTGGGTGAAGGCGAGTTTGTTGATACCCGCGATGGCAATGTATATAAAACGGTTCAAATAGGCAGACAAGTTTGGATGGCAGAAAACTTGAAGTATTTGCCGGAAGTAAGCGGACCGGAAAGTGGTTCTAATTATAAACCTCGTTATTATGTTTATGACTATGATGGTACTGATATAGATGAAGCCAAAGCCGCAGAAAACTATCAAACCTATGGAGTTCTCTATAACTGGGCGGCAGCTATGGATGGTAGTGCAGCAAGCAATCGTAATCCGAGTTGGGTAAAAGGTATTTGTCCTAAAGGATGGCATTTGCCAAGTAGTGCGGAGTGGAATGAATTACAGGATTATCTTATAGCAAACGGATACAATTACGATGGTACTACGACCGGCAATAAAATAGCTATAGCTATGGCAGAGGAGGGTTTGTGGTCATCTTTTCCTATAACTGGCGCGATTGGTGGAGCTGCAAACTATCCGGAATTTCATAATAAAAGTGGCTTTTCTGCTCTTCCGGGAGGACAACAAAAAGGTTTAACGACGGGTTTCGATGCTGTAAAGACAAGTGGATTTTGGCAGAGTTCTACTGAGGTAAGCGGTAACAGAGTATCTCAGAGAAACCTAAGATATCGATCTAGAGATTTAATGCAGAATAACTCGAGTAAAGACTACGCAGGTTCCATCCGTTGTGTTCGGGATTATACATCCAGGAAGGTGACACTATTGGTTGATAATGAAGCAATGGGTGATTTACGAGGTGGTGGATCTTGTGCAGTAGGAGAGGTTGTAACCATTCAAGCAGTTGCAAAATCATGCTTTCAGTTTGTAAATTGGACGGGAGATGTTGAATATCTGGAAGACGTAAATGCCGCAGAGACACAGCTTGTAATGCCTGATAAGGATTTAGTAATTAAAGCAAATTTTGAAGAACATCCTTGTTATACGCTTACAGTGCAGCCGTTGAGCGAAGAAATGGGAAGTGTGAAAGGAGAGGGTGTTTATTCGTCCGGCGAGAAAGTAACTATCCAGTCTGCTGCCAATGTTGGATATGTATTTGTAAATTGGTCTGGTGATATTGAGTATTTAGAAGACCCTAATGCAAAAACAACACAGCTTACTATGCCCGCGAAAGAGCTTAGTTTAGTTGCGAACTTTGTCAGAGATGTTTACTTCGATAATGTCGGTAGTTTTATTGATACACGAGATAATATGAAGTACAGTACCGTGCAAATAGGCAGACAGGTTTGGATGGCAGAAAACTTAAAGTATTTACCAGTAGTAATTGATCCTGAAACTGGTTCAATTTCTGAACCCTGCTATTATGTATATGATTATATTGGTACAGATGTAGATGAAGCGAAATCAACAGAAAACTATCAAACCTATGGTGTGTTGTATAACTGGATTGCAGCGATGGGCGACTCAGAAAGTAGTAATCGTAATCCGAGTTGGGTGCAAGGTATCTGCCCAGAAGGCTGGCACTTGCCAAGCGATGCAGAGTGGAGTGAGTTGCAGGATTATTTAATTGCCAATGGTTATAATTATGATGGAACTACTGTTGATAATAAAATAGCGATAGCGATGGTACAACTAGGATTATGGAATAGTTATAGCGAAGCAGGAACTGTAGGAAATGGGTTAAATTACCCAGAGTATGTAAATAAGTCTGGCTTTTCAGCTCTTCCGGGGGGCGTGTGTGCCAATGGTCTTTTCAGCGGTATCGCTATTGGCGGTTATTGGTGGAGTTCTACAGAGTCATACGCTAATAACGCCATAAACAGGCTCTTGGGTTACTTGAACAATAGTGTGGACAGAAGAGATTATAACGAAAAGGAGGTAGGGTTTTCTGTTCGTTGCGTTAAGGATTACCCGGTATTCCAACTTGAATTACTGTCAGTAAATGAAGAGATGGGAAGCGTTAAAGGTTTGGGTGTGTATGCTGCTAGAGAGGTGTTTGAGATAGCGGCAATAGCAAATTACGGGTATAAATTTGCATATTGGTCAGGTGATATTGAATTCCTCGAAGATCCACATTCTGCAGTAACAAAGGTTACGATGCCCGCTAAGGGTATAACTGTTACTGCGAACTTTGAAAAGGAGGATTTTTTCGATAATATAGGAAGTTTAATTGATAGCAGGGATAATTCAAAGTATAATACGATAAAAATTGGAGACCAAGTTTGGATGGCAGAAAATCTAAAATATCTGCCGGAAATTACAAATCCCAATAATAGCTCAAAAATAGAGCCATGCTATTATATATATGGGTATTACGGTTCTGACTTGCAAGAAGCTAAAAAAACGGATAACTACCAAAGTAGTGGTGTATTATATAATTGGGCTGCAGCAATGGGCGGTTCTGGAAGCAGCTCCAGTAACCCAAGTGGTGTACAAGGTATTTGCCCGGAAGGATGGCACTTGCCCAGTCAAATGGAATTGAGTGCTTTAGCCAAAATCTATAATCACGAAATTGGTTTTTCAGCTTTTCCAGTCGGAAGCTATTTCTCAACAGGAGGAATACATTTTGGAGGATCAAGTTATGTTGTGAACTCTTGGGTTTGCTGGTGGAGTTCAACCGAGAGTAATGAGGAAGAAGCAGTGAATTTTGCTATAGACTATCATTACAGTATTCCCTATACGGGTTTGGTAGAGCAAGAGCACGTCAAAGGGAATGGTTATTCTGTTCGTTGTGTTCAGGATTAAGATTCTCTAAAGCCTCGAAAGAGGTTCTGAGATCGTGCAGTTAATTTAAAACACTGATTGAAATAAATTAGAAAACGCCTGATGGTTCATGGACCATCAGGCGTTTTTGTGTAAAACACTTCAACTTTTACACGCTTCAAAAGTCTTCACTTAGAGAAGGTTTAGATGGGCTTTCTGCCTCATCCAGAGCTTCTACATCCCTAAGCTTTCGCTCAATGGCGCGGGTGCGTACGCCCATCACGTCGTCTAATTGATTAAGTCCGGTTTGAATATTTTTCTGTGCTTTTTGCATCATATCGCCAAACTTTCCGAACTCAGTTTTAACCGCTCCAAGCACTTCCCACACTTCACTGCTGCGCTTTTGAATGGCTAAGGTTCTGAAGCCCATTTGCAGGCTGTTGAGGATAGCTGCCAAAGTGGTTGGTCCGGTAACGATGATTTTGTGGTTGCGTTGCAGCTCTTCCAATAGTGATGCTTTGCGCACCACTTCGGCGTAAATCCCCTCGAAGGGGAGAAACATAATTCCAAAGTCGGTGGTGTGGGGTGGTGCCAGATATTTCTCGCTGATATCCCGTGCCATTTTCTTGATGCCGTTATCAAAAATGCGTTGCGCAGCACTGATTTTGTCAGGGTCAGCAGTGTCATAAGCATCTTGCAGTTGCTCGTAAATCTCTTTCGGGAATTTGGCATCAATCGGTAACCAGACGTGCTGTCCGGAATCACCCCGGCCGGGCAGTTTGATTGCAAACTCCACGATTTCAGCACGTGCCGGGTTGGGTTTTACATTGGCTTCATACTGGTCGGGTGCCAGGATTTGCTCTAACAGCATTTGCAGCTGCACTTCACCAATTCCGCCGCGATTCTTCACATTGGCGAGTACCTTTTTCAGGCCGCCTACATCCGAAGCAATATTACGCATTTCACCCAATCCCTCCTGTACCGCCTGCAGTTGTTTTCCAACCATGTTGAAGGATTGTGTTAAGCGTTCATTGAGCGTTCGTTGCAATTTTTCATCGACAGTCCGTCGCATCTCATCCAATTGCTTGCTGTTGTCGGTGCGGATGTCCACTAACTGCTTTTCAACCGATTCACGAATATCTTTAATCTGAGCAGAGTTTTGCTCGTTGATTTTATGCTGCTGTTCAGCGAAATCGCTAAATTGACGACGAATTAGCTCATTTAAGTCGCGGATGTTTTCGTTAAACTGCTTTTCAAATGAAGCAAATGATTGCTTCACCTCCTCCCGGCTTGTTTTATTTTCAGTTTTAGCCTGCAGGTTAAAATCGCTCTGCTGACTGCGCATCTCATCGTATTTGATACGCAACATTTCGTTGAGTCCGTTTACATTTTTCTCAAACTGCTGTCCAAAAACACCTAATGACTGACTCAGCTCCTCCCGGTTGGCTTTGAAAGCTTCGCTACTTTCGCTACGGTTGCGCTGAAACTCCTCCCGGATTGTGCTGTCCGATTTATCCAGATTCGCATCAAAACGAATGATGGAGTCTTCAATCTCTTTAAGCTGTGGTTTTACATCTAACCGGGGCTTTTTTAGTAAAACCAGTAAAATATTGATTATAACAGCAATAATAAGGGCAATTAGTAAAATTTCTGTAGTTGTTAGTTCCATGATAAGTTTGAGTTTGAGGAGGAATTAAAGTGTAAAATTAGAAAATAAAAAACACTTTTGAGATTTATCTCAAAAGTGTTTTCGAATTATGTGGGCCCAACCGGGCTTGAACCGGTGACCTACGGTCCCGATTTATCGGGAGAGTCCGGTGCTCTCTATAAGATTTTTCAATAATTGTTTGTTTGCTTTGAGCTCTTTGATGTACTTTGCGGACTTCATGGACTTTATTTTTCTCTCCATCCTAATAGCGTGAGCATAATCATTAGCAGGAATAAATAAAAATAACTCCCAATCATCAGCTTTTGCTGTGAAACGATGGTTTCCATAAGTTTTATTATTGTGCTTTGAGATTCTTTCATTAATGTCATACTGAGTAGCGCCAGTGTAGAATTTACCCAGTTTTTTGCTGTGAAGAATATAGGTGCCTGTCATCATAAGTGTATTTTAAAAAGCAAAGCACTCTTAATTATATTTTAAGAGTGCTTCGTGATTAATGTGGGCCCAACCGGGCTTGAACCGGTGACCTACGGATTATGAGTCCGGTGCTCTAACCAACTGAGCTATAGGCCCTGCTTTATATGTAAAGAGTTATCTCTTTTTCAAAGCAAGTGCAAAAGTACAATTATTTTTGCAAATTTACAATAGTTCGGGAAATTTCAGTCTGATTGATAAGTATTTTATTTAAGTATCTATTATATCCGATAAGCTTTTCGTTTCTTTGAAAATAAAACATGAGCAGGGACTTCTACTTTTTGCAAATAATTGTTATCCCTGAGCGATTATTTATCTTTGAGTAGATCTTTGTATTTCTTGTCGTAAACTTCACCACGAGATACGATAAACTCAAAAAACAGCGTGTCATCTATTTCCTGTACAAAAATGGCTCTATGATTTGATATCCGGATTCGATAAACTTTTTTGTGTCCGGATAATTTGATGCAATTGAGAATGTTCTCTAAACTTTCAGCTTGCTTTGTTTTCTTTATCGCTGAGCCCAAAGCCTTTTTAGTTCTTTTGTCAAGTTGTTCTGCCTGTTTTATAAAGCGTTTTGAATATTCTACTCTCATATCCCCAACATATCTTCAAAGGCCTTTTTTTCTTCCTTTGTAGCCTTTTCCTGGCCATCGGGGTACATCATTAACATCAACTCATAAAGCTGCTCATCAGTCAGGCTCTCTTCGCTCTTTTTAATTAAAATATCCTCCATATACTTCTTTAGAGAAACTCCGTCTGTATTGGCTCTTAACTGAAGAGCCTTAAGAGTTTTGTCAGGAAGGTCGATTAGTTTTCTTGTTCTTGTAGTCATTGCTTTAAGCTTTAAGTCTGTTGCAAATGTATATTATATATATAATATATACAAATGGTTAGGGTTAATGAGTGTTAAGGTGGTGCATAGTGCATTTTATGATTAAAATGCCTCCTCTCTTTTTTACTTTCCGTTTTGAAAAATAAAACTACCGAGAAAGTCATTTTATCGGAACCATAAACCTTCATGACATTATTATTGTAAGAAAACGCTTCCCCTTTGCCTACTTCCAAATTTTTAGTTAAATTTGTGGCTTTAAACAAGTTAGGAAAAATGAGAATACCGGAAGAAGTAAAATGTTTGATTTTTGACTTGGGGGGAGTGATCGTAGATCTGGACTGGCAGCGTTGTGTGGATGCTTTTAAGGCGATAGGTGTGGAGGATATGGAGAGTGTTTTGAGCACAACGCATCAAAAAGGTTTTCTGCTCGATTATGAGCTGGGCCTCACAACAACAGAGCAGTATCGGGAAGAGGTGCGCACACTGACAAAACAAACTGTAAGCGACGAGGAGATTGACGCTGCCATGCATGCACTGTTGGTGGATGTGCCGCAGAAGAAGCTGGATCTGCTTCAGGAGTTGAAAAAAACAGGAGCGGATAAGATTATCATCAGGCAGATTGAATCAGGAAAACTTTACATAGGTGAATCAGCCGGTTCCATGATAGTATCACCCAACATTGAATATGCAAAAGACATGGATAGCACTAAAAAAGCACCGGAATTAGATTCGTTTTGCGCATTGAATGTGGTTGGGTTTTTTCCATTGCCCCACCACACAAATTTTCCATTTAAGA
>CAYPPC010000017.1:0-20485 GCA_964412435.1 uncultured Paludibacter sp. | reverse complement strand
TGTCAGTTTCGTGTTGAGCCAACGTTCGCTCACTGATTGTCTGGCAGTAGGTTCGGGATTCGGATACTACTCACTTTCAAGCATTATTATTACAAACTACAAGGGCGCTGAGCTTGGAACAATTGCCCTGATGTCCAACATAATGCGTGAAATTATTGCACTCTTGAGTGCACCGTTTTTAGTAAAGTATTTTGGCAAATTAGCTCCCATTTCAGTGGGAGGTGCAACAACCATGGATACCACGCTGCCAATAATCACCCGGTTTTCGGGTAAAGAGTTTGTTGTCGTTGCCATTTTTCATGGAAGTATAGTAGATATTTCAGTACCATTTTTAGTAACACTATTTTGTTCATTTTGATTATGAAGCGAATTTCAATTATCCTGGTTTACACCTTTTTGTTATCAACCCTCAGCCTGGTGGCAGCTGATAAAGTTCCATGGCAGGATCCGGAGATCAATCAAATTAACCGCGAACCGATGCGTGCGCATTTTATCCCATTTAAAAACGAGGCTAATGCCTTAAAACAGCAAGGTTTGCCTACTCACCAACGGTTTGATGTAAGTCCATCTGCAGAGCGCCGGATCTCTCTTAATGGTACTTGGAAATTTCATTACTCCAGGAATAACGATCTGTTTCCGCAAGATTTTCACAAGAAAAACTATAATGTGAAAAAATGGTCACAGATTGCTGTACCCGGCAGCTGGGAGCTGCAAGGTTTTGATGCACCTATTTATACGGACGTGGATTATCCTTTCCCGGCCAACCCACCTTTTGTGCCTGCCGATTATAATCCTGTAGGAGCGTATGTACACGACTTCACTGTCCCTAAAGAGTGGCAAGGAATGGATGTTTTTATTGACTTTGAAGGGGTTGAATCTGCATTTTACTTCTGGGTTAACGGAGAGTTTGCAGGTTATAGCGAAGATAGTCGCCTGCCGGCACACTTTAATATTACTGAACATTTGACCAGAGGAAAAAACAGATTAGCTGTCAAAGTATTCCGATATAGCGATGGTTCTTATCTCGAAGATCAGGATTATTGGAAATACAGTGGCATAGAACGCGATGTTTATCTCTATGCACGACCAGATATGCGTGTTGAAGATTTTAAAATGACTGCATTCCCGGTGGACAATTATCGCTCAGGTGATTTTAATTTAGAATTGAAACTTGGTGGAGCATTAAAGTCAGGCAGAGTCGATGTGAAAATTCTGGACAAGGACAAAGAGATCTTTTCAAAAAATATTGTTCTTAACGGTGGTGCCGATACAATTCATACAATAACTAATAAGTTTCCTCAGATCAGAAAATGGAGTGCAGAAACGCCATACTTATACCAATTGGTTGTGAGCACTTATGATGCCGGTGGTAAAGCTCTAGAATCATTCGTTCACCCTTTTGGCTTCCGTATCGTAGAGATGAAAAATGGACAGCAGCTGATCAATGGTGTGCCGGTTACATTCAAAGGAGTTAACAGACATGAACATGATCAGTTCACCGGACGTACCATTACGGTAGAAAGCATGTTGAGAGATATTGAGCTGATGAAGCAGTTTAATATTAACGCTGTACGAACCAGCCATTACCCTAATCGTAGTGAGTGGTATTCGCTGTGTGACGAGTATGGGCTGTACCTTATTGATGAAGCCAATATTGAGAGTCACGGAATGATGTATCATGAAGATCGCACTTTGGCAAATTACCCTGAATGGGAAAATCAATTTATGGAACGCATGAGCCGGATGGTAATTCGTGACCGCAACTTTACTTCTATTGTAACCTGGTCCTTAGGAAATGAGTCAGGCTATGGTAAACATTTCGAAACTATTTATGACTGGACGAAAGCTTTTGATCCTACGCGTCCTGTACAATATGAAGGCGGTGGATTCAATGCTAAATCAGATATCTATGCGCCTATGTATGCGCGTATCTGGGCGCTGAAACGTCATGTGAATCAGCGTGACCCGAGACCAATGATTCTTTGTGAGTATGCTCACGCAATGGGAAACAGTGTTGGTAATCTTCAGGACTACTGGGATGTAATTCATGAGTATGATCAGTTGCAGGGTGGTTTCATATGGGACTGGGTGGATCAGACCTTCCGTATTCAGGATGAAAAAGGCAATCCTATTTGGGCGTATGGTGGTGACATGGGTTTTGTTGGGGTGCCCAATGACTCCAACTTCTGCTCAAACGGACTTGTTGCAGCAGACAGAAGTCTTAACCCTCATATTCATGAGGTTAAAAAAGTGTATCAGTACATTCATTTTGAACAGGCCCCATTTACAAGCAATCAATTTAAGGTGATAAACAGACATGATTTTATTTGTCTGGACAAATACAAAGCACGCTGGCGTTTGGAAACTAACGGAGTAGTAGTGGAGCAGGGTGAGATGGATTTCCCGAAAATTAAAGCACGTCAGGCCGGACTTATCACCATTCCGTTGAAAACGAAAAGAGAAGCAGGTAAAGAGTATTTCCTGACGATTGAGGCATTTACAAAAATCGAAGCACCTCTGGTGCCTAAAGGTCATATTGTAGCTTACGAACAGTGGCTTTTACCTTTTGAAAATTATGAAAAGTCTATAGAAAAAGTTTCCGGAAAACTGCATGTTCAGAAAACACCGGATAGAACAGTTGTCAAAGGTAATGATTTTTATATTGAGTTTTCAAATGCGAGCGGTGAAATGCTAACTCTGAATTATGATGGTGAAAATTATTTGCAAGAGGGATTGCAGGCCAACTTCTGGCGCCCGCTAACTGATAATGATATAGCCAACGGACATCTGGCTCGCTGCCTGACCTGGAAAGATGCGGGGAAAAATGCAAAACTGCGTAAGTTAGAGATTAACGAAAAGGATGAGAACAATTTGTTGGAAATTGTGATGAGTTATGATATGGTGGAGCAGGAGTCAACGCTTCAATATACATATGCAATTCGTCCTGATGGAGTGATGAGGGTTTCTATGAGTTTTGTTCCGGGAGAGAAAGCTTTGCCTGAGATGCCCAGATTAGGTATGCGTATGAGTTTAAATCCTGAATACGATATCATGACCTGGTTAGGACGAGGTCCCCACGAAAATTATGCTGATCGTAAAACTTCAGCACTGGTTGGGAAATATGAAGCAACTGTGTGGGAGCAGTATTTCCCCTATACCCGTGCACAAGAAACAGCAAATAAATCTGATGTACGCTGGTTTGCTCTGCGTAATAAAACCGGAAACGGTTTACTTATTACGGGGGACGAACCGCTCAATGTGAGCGTATGGAACTTTCATCAGGATGATATTGACTATGTACCTTTTGATATAGAACGTCGACACGGTGGAAGTATAATGAAACAGGATATGGTGTGGGTTAATATCGATCACCGTTTGATGGGAGTAGGAGGTGATACAACCTGGGGAGCTCAGGTGCACCCGGAATACACGATAACACCACACGCGTGGAGCTATAGTTTTACTATTCAACCTATATCTTCTGAGAAAGAAATATCTGAGAATTCCCGGAAAAACTGGTTCAAATAAACAAACTAAACAATTAAATATTTGAAAATAATGATGATTAGACTTGATTTTTTGAGATTGTCGATTTTTGTAGCTCTCATTACAATTCTCTTCTCTTGCGGAGGAGCCACAGTGGATACGTCTGAGGGAATACGTTATCAGTTCGATAATATTGTCGATATCAATTATACGCCTGATGAGAATGTTCGCAACAACGGTTGGTTCACCGATGGTGGTTCCTGGATGGGTTTCACTATTCCACAAGAAGATGAATGGATAAATGGATTTTGCGGGCCCTTTAGTCTCGATATGAATCGCCGACAGTGGATGGCTAAATCAGCTGTGGTAGTAGGAGTGGAAGGTGTTCAGTTTGGACGCGATTCAACGAATTATTTTCCGGGTGAAACCTATATGCGAGCCAGATCAGGGGAGAGATGTATTGAGCAGCGACTCAATTTTATTGATGCTTCTACGGCATTGTTGAGTGTCTATTCTGATAAACCTCTTAAGTTTACCTTTACGGGTAATTCATGGAGTGATGAACTCAACCTTACCGTTAATCATAGCACCGTGATTGCCCGTCACCCGTCGGGTGAAATTGTGATGCTCACTTTCGAACATGATTTTGAGCTCCGAGAAGATGGCCATAACTATATCGCTGAAGCTGTTTCACCTACTAAAGATGCTTATGTGGCTATCTCTTTTTTCACTTCTGAAAAGGAATTGGCAGCTGGCAATCAGAGAACGCTTCTTATGCTGAATGACCCGAAAAAGGAATTGATTGAAAATAACCGCAGATGGACGGGATATCTAAATCAGACTCTCCGAAGTGATATGAAGCCTGAGTATGACCGCATTGCGGTAAAAGCTATCGTGACTCTGATGTCTAACTGGTTTACTCAAAGAGGCGGTTTACTTCATGAAGGAATTGCTCCCAGTCACGCAGTTGGATATTTTGTGGGATTTTGGGCGTGGGACTCCTGGAGATTTTCTGCTGCTCTTGCAAAATCTAACCCTGAGCTGGCCAAAAGTAATATTCGGGCGATGCTCGACTATCAGCAACCGGACGGGATGATTATTGACTGTATATATACTGATCCGTCAGAAAATAATGCCAGAAACAGTAAGCCACCACTTATCTCCTGGGCAGTTAATGAGATTTTCAAAAGTACCAATGACACAGCCTTTGTTAGTGAGGTGTATCCTCAGCTTGTCTCCTACTACAAATGGTGGTTCACTCATCGTGATCATGATAAAAATGGAATCTGTGAATATGGCTCCACAGATGGTACTTTGGTAGCTGCTGCCTGGGAAAGTGGTATGGACAATGCCATTCGTTTTGACGATACCAAAATGTTGGCTAATGATAATGAAGATATAGCCTGGAGTATGGATCAGGAGAGTGTTGACCTGAATGCTTACCTGGCTTTAGAATATAAATTGTTGAAGCGCTTTGCCGGGCTGCTTAATGTCTCTTTTGATGAGTCGGATCATTCAGGCAGAATTGCCGACTACTTCTTTAACGAGGAGAAGGGTTTCTTTTTTGACCGACGCCTCAAAGATCAAAGCTTTGTAGAGGAGTATGGCTGCGAGGCTTACACACCTCTTTGGACTCAGGTGGCTACTGCCGAACAGGTGGATAGAATGATGGGGATTCTTCAGGATACCACTAAGTTTTCAACCTATATTCCATTTCCGACGGTAGCAGCCGATAACCCAAAGTATAATCCACGGGGTTACTGGAGAGGACCTATCTGGCTGGATCAAACTTACTTCGCTATCAGAGGTCTGCGCAACTATGGATATTATAACCTCGCAGATGAATACACACTTCAGGTCTTTGACAGACTGGAAGGATTAAAGGAGGATGCACCTATCTATGAAAATTACGGTACACATACAGGGAAAGGATTAAAAGCACCGCACTTTAGCTGGAGTTCCTCTCACCTCCTTATGATGTATAATGATTATGGCAAAACACATATTGAACAATAAACTAACTAGAATTTCAAATAAAACAACATCCATGAAAAACCCAAAAGTTTTAATTATTACCCTATTGTGTGTGGTGATTTCTACCTTTACGCTACAGGGGCAAACAGTATTAAATAATAATCACTCTAATGCACCCCGTATCTGTAGGTCAGACTTACAAATGAGAGAGTATTATCGGGCGCATCCTCAGGCTTTGAAAGAAAATATTGAGTTTAGTAGGGTGCAACGTGCCGTTGAAAGACCGGATAAATACGTAATACCTATTGTGTTTCATGTTTTTGGTACAGATTTTAACGGACGTACAGTCAATGATGCTTTAGTCATTGATGCATTGAGAAAAACTAATGAAGACTTTCAGGGAACAACTTACAATTATGGAGATGATGACCCGGTGTTTGATGCCACTAAAGCAACTCTCAATATCGAGTTCAGACTGGCTGAAAAAGATCCCAGTGGAGCAGCTACGACCGGAATTGTATATCACAGACTGGAAAGTGGGTTCGGAAATTACTGGCACCCCAACTTGCCTTTATATGCCTGGGATAATAGTCGCTATATGAACGTATATATTATGAATGACCTTTATGGCGATGGAGTAAAAAATAATTCAGGTGTTGCCTGGTATCCTGATACAAGAATGACCTATGATAACTTAGCTCGTGTAACTTATAATGGTGCTTATTTAGGAACCAATACGGATGAAAATTTTAGACGTGTTTTAACTCATGAGTTTGGTCACTATCTGAACCTGGCGCATACTTTCGATTTTGATTCAAGTAGATTTCCCAACGGATGCAGTCCAGCAATAGATGGGACTCCTAATCCAGGTGACTATGTAGATGACACTCCACCGGCTGACTGGGAGTTAATGGGACCGAATGATTTGAATTGTCATGGTGATAAAACCAACTGGACAAACTTTATGAATTATTCTGACAGGTACTCTATGTATACTCAAGGGCAGGTTGAAAGAATGTTGAATGCACTGGATCACCCGTCACGAATTACTTTATGGCAGAATGAAAATCTGGAACATGCTTTCTTCAGTGAAACTGAAACAAAACGAATTTCTCTTGTAAGCAGAGATGATCTGCTGGAAGATGATGAGAATAATGGCTCTTTTTCCAAAAGCTTTGTGTTTAGGCTAATTAATGGACAGCTTGCTAATAAAGAGTATGTTTTTGGGGTTGATTACACTATGGATAATTTGCCATCAGGGTTGACGCCTCGCCTGCTAAGAAAATCAGCAACTTCTTTAGAACTGTTTTTTGATGGAAATGCAAATCAACATGCCGAGGTAAATAGTATCTCAGATTTGACAATCACTTTTAATAATCCAATGCTTGTTTCCGGAGAATTATATACTTGTAAATTGCCGTTGAAGCTCTACTTTAGAGATGCATATGATATTTATTATGTTAGCAATAAGAGCGTAACTATTTCTCCTGCTTATCAATGGGAGTTTATGCAACTTGATAACAGGTATGAGGATTCAGATTTTGGATTTATGTCTGATCAGTATGCCGGAGCCAATAAGGACAACTTATATATTGAATCTTATGGAAAGCAAATGGTTGGTGAGGGTAAAAATATCGGAGTATTAGAATATGGTGAAGAGATTGGTGCGTCTTCCAATTGGACCAATAGTATTGGAGGTTATCCTAATTTGGGAGTACTTGTCTCATCAAATCATAATGTATGGAAAGATAAACTGGCATTTGTTGGGATTAAGTTTCGTGGAACGGAGGCTGAGGATATACTGTATGGGTGGATGAAAATATCTGTTGCTGAAGATGGAAAATCTTTTACAATGGTAGATTATGCTTTTAATGAAGAACCGGGTGCATCTATCAAAGCAGGACAAAAATCAGTTAATTTCGTTGCCTCTGAGCTTATCTTAGATAAATCCACACTTACGGAAGATGCAACAGCAAACGATGGTGCCGTGCTGGGGAAAGTTAAAGTGCTTATAATGGGAGATAATGCTTTTACGAAAGAAGGTGTGTTAACACTTGGTGTTGATTATGAATTTAACTCTTTACCCGAAGGTTTAACGCCAAAGTTTGAAGTTTTATCAGACAAAGAAGCAGTTGTGTCATTTGAAGGAAAAGCAACTTATAACAATCAGGCTGACTCGAAGGGTTCCTCTATTATCCTACGACCGGAAATATTCTCAAAGTCTGAAATTTCAGGTTTATCACATAATTTATACTTTAGATTCTATGATGCTTATGTAATTAAGTCAGGGAAATATCCTGATGTTAAAGTTAGCCCATCCTTAAACTGGAAGTTTTTTGCAGTTCCGGAAGTGGATGTTGATTATGGAGCATGGGTATATAATCAGGGACATCTAAAATTAGAAACGTATAACAAACCCATGGTTTGCATACCCGGCACTAAGAATATTGCGCCGTTAGGTGAGAACACAGAAATTGGTCCTCATTCAAGCTGGGAATATCCATCGGCTACTCCGGGTCAGTTAGATATTGTTACTAACAATTTCAAAGAATGGCACGGTAAAACAGCATTTGCAGGCTTGTCATTTGATTATAATCAAAATAAGTTGTATGGTTGGTTTAAGATTACTGTTAATGCTGATGGAACCGCATATGAAGTTGAAGAGTGGGCCTATAACGAGCAGCCTGGACAGAGTATAATGGCGGGACGTCTGGAAACAAATGTTTCGGGCAACCAGGTGAAGGAGATGAAGATCTATCCAAACCCGGCTTCTGATCAGTTCTATATTGACGGTCTTAAGAATGCACATGTCAAAATCTATTCTGTCGACGGTTCTCAGGTGTGGAGTGGGATGTTACAATCTGATCATGAGACAGTATCTGTGAGCAGTTGGTCCAAAGGGGTTTATGTGGTTCATACGCTACAGAATTCAATAAACCACTTCAGGAAAATTATTGTAAAATAGAATTTGCTTATAGTTAATTTTCAAGCAGCTTATTGCTGGAATATCTGATGGTAATCAGGAGGGAGTAATTGCCTTCTACTACTTGATTATAATTGGGGTTATAACATCAGATTCTTTTGTGTGTCGTTAATTATAGGGGATAGGGGCAAACCCTATTTCCCTATAATTTAACAGTAAAATAAGACTTGGTTGATTTGTCAAAATAGTTCTTCGGTATAGGAAATCCTTGATTAGGGGCTTAAATTTAAGTATATTTGCAGCTTATCTTAAGTTTATTTGTCTCCATATACGCTTATTGATACTTTTTGGAAAAGGTGAGTTTGAGTAATCTTATCACCTTTTGAATGCTATCAAAGAGATTACCATAAACCTATCCTATTTTACTACTATGTACAAAAAATACTTTCTTATTGTTTTTTGTTTGCTTATAGCTGTTCAAACCGTTTTTTCATCAGATCGTGAAGAAGAGGTAAAAACAACTATAGAAAAGGCAAAAGATATAACTTATATAAATCCGGAACAAGCTGTTTATTTAGCTACCAAAGCTATCGGACTGCTTGCCACTGAAGAAAAAAGTGATCTGAAGGCACAGGCACTTCTGGTATCAGCACAAGCAGACAGGTTGTTGGGTAATTTCGATTCAAGTATCAAATCTTTATTTGATGCTTTGGAGTTTATTACCTTTTCGGACAAATCACTGGAAGCTCAGATTTACTCCATGATGGGGATTCTTTACGGTATTTTATCAGACTATAATAAGGCTTTTGAATATAACGATAAAGCGACCTCTATTTTTAAGATGTTGAATGATTCTGCGTCGATTGCTTTGTGTTATAATAACAGAGGTTTGATTTACTATTTTCTGGATGAGTTTCATAATGCGGAGCAGTTTCTGAATCAATCTTTGAAAATAAACAGATCATTGCAACTGTTGAGGCCAGTAGCTGCTAATCTGAACAACCTGAGTTTGTTCGAGAGCAAAGGCTCATCTGTAAACAAATTAGATCTGATAAAGGAAGCCATAGCAATCAATAAGAATCTCAATTTACAGTGGTCTTTGGGAGAGAATTATAACAATATGGGTAAGCAGTACTATTTTCATAAACAGTACGACAAAGCCATTGAAGCCTTGGGTATTGCCTACTCTTATGCTTCTTCTTTGGAGGCGAAAGATCTGATTTGTGATAATTATGAGTATTTGTCAATGGTGTATGCAGCTAAAGGGGACTACGAAAGAGCTTATTATAATCTAACCAAACTGGACTCCTTGAGTCGTGAAATACAGAGTGGTAATAAATTGCGTACAGTGGAGCGCGAACACTCGCAAAAGCAATTTCTTAATCAAAAGCGAAGAGCTGATCTTAATGAACAGGCTTATAAAATAGAGCTGTTAAGACGAAATGTTTATGTTTTATTGGTTGTGTTAGTGCTCTTTATTGCTATAACTATCTTCTTCAGTAAATGGTATAAACAGAAAAAGTCCAAAGAACTAATTGAAGCAAGATATAGTCTGGAGCAATCTGAACGCGAAATAGCAGAGCTGAAAGTAGCGCAAAAAGAGCTAGAGCTAAAAACAGTGAAGAGTACTCTGGAGGATAATAGAAAGGATGCGACTAATTTGGCACTTTTCCTAAGAAACCGTAATGAGCTACTGGAGAAAATCCGGGATATGGTGAAAGAAGGATATAAACTTGATTCGGGGAAAATGCCTCAACATCTCAAAAGTATCAACACCTTTATTCTTCAAAATCAGAGAGTTGATAAAATGGACAATGCATTGCTGGTACATATTGATGATAAGAATAAGGAGTTTGAATATAATTTGACAAAACTGCATCCGGAATTGACCAAAGGTGAAAAACACCTGGCTAAATTACTGCGGATACATTTGTCTACTAAAGAGATATCTGCACTGACAGGGAGAAGTCCTAAAACAGTAAATATGAACCGTTATCGTCTGCGCAAGTCACTGAACCTGTTGCCGGAAGATAATCTGATCGAATACCTGCAAAATATTTAGTTTGGTGTGTTCTCTTTTTTCCGAAAATATATTTTTGTGTTAGTGTTCGGGATAAAAGAGGATTGTGCCGGTTTTGATTGCAGACAGATTTCAAATAGACTGAACGAAGAAGTTAAAAGAGAATACCATTTTAATTATAAAAAAGTGATCAATTAAAAATCAACCGGCACACCGCATTTGTGCGAAAAATTAAAAAACCACAATGACATCAACACGCATCTTAAGCTTCTTGCTTATTTTATCTTTACTTTCACTTTCAAGTTTAATAGAGGCTAAACCAATTCTAAATAAAAACAAATACCTGATTGCTACTTATGATGGTTACGGAGCCGGAGTTGTAAGCCCCAATGAGGGTACCCGGTATCAGCTGATTTACGATGTAAATAAGAATGCTGAAAATGCTAAAGAAAGTGATTATTGGATTATAAATAATATATCTGGTCCTTATTACACCTTTCAAAATGCTGTTTCAGGTAAATACGTCCGGCATGATACCAGTGCATCATCTGACAGAGAGGCGCTTGTGCTGGTTGATAGGATATATGAAGATAACTCCACATCTTTTATCTTGCAACATGTGCTTAGAGATGGAAATAGTCACTATGCAATTATCTCTGCTGTTAGAGAGACACTGAGCTGGAACAAACGCAATGAAATCAGTGATGGAGTTCTGCCGGTAGGTGTTTATAATTCTCCTGAACACGATAATTCTAATTTTGTGTTTTTCGACAGTGATGGAGAAGCGGTAGAGGATGATGGGAGGACAGCACCTTCTGTGATAGTGAAACGTTCATTGGGTACTTTTGAACCCTATTTGAGCCATTTTACAATCAATGGTAAAACGCCGGCACCCGATGTGGGTAAAAAAGAGTATTACGCCACGCTCACCGATGGCGCATTGCCTGCGGCATCACTTGCCTTGACATTTGATTTTCAGCTAAATAATCCCTCTCACACGTTGAAAATCGGCGGAGAAACTATTGAGAATGGTGTGCCGGTGGCTCTGAATGCTGTAGGGCCTAAAAGTTCTTATGAGCTGGATATAATGGATGGAACGAAAAGAGTGGAAAGAGCAAAACTTTTCTTTACTACTTTACCGGTGGTGCAAATTAATTCCAGACACGTTATTGGTGATATTAGTGTGATTGCCCAGATTTCCGTTTCAGAAGCTGATAAAGATGGAGATGCTGAACTGCTATTGACGAAAATTAAAATTCGGGGAGGAATATCCCGCTACGAAAAAAAGAAAAACTATTCACTCAATCTTCGGGATGTAACCGGAACAGAGAAAGAGAATTATACTTTTTTTGGACTACGCAATGATAACAAATGGATACTGGACGCTATGATTATGGACCCGGGTCGAATGAGAAACAGGGTCTCCACTGATTTATGGAATGATTTTGCTACCTTACCTTACTGGTCTGACCGGGAGGAGAAGATGATTAATGGTACAAGAGGACAGTTTGTTGAGGTTTTCCTCAATGATAAGTATGAGGGACTCTACTGTATGACAGAACGGATCGACCGTAAGCAGCTTAAGCTTCGGACAATCATTGAAGAGTCGGATGAAATCAACAATACTGTTGACTATACACAGAGAGGAGCTCTCTATAAATCAAAAGATTGGAGTACCGCTGTTATGTTTGGATACCCACTCGATGGAATAGAGTATTATAGAAGGATTCCCCACTTTGATAACAGATATAATAACTGGGAGGAGTTTGAGGTGAAGTATCCCAACGATGGGGAGCCAATCATGTGGGATAATCTTTACAATGCAGTTATATTAGCGTCAGATTATTATACTGAGGGTAATGAGTATCTGGAGAAAATGCATGAAACTTATGACTTGCCGGTATATTTAGACTATTACCTTTTTCTTGAACTGCTGCTGGCATCAGATAATCACGGTAAAAACACTTATGTCAGTATTTACGATCAGCAGGAATCACCTAAAGTGACTGTCACTCCCTGGGATTTGGATGGCACCTGGGGCAGACGCTGGAATGGTACAACAAATTATACTTATGCGGATCAGGATTTTGATAATTTTGTGAAAACTAGGGAGCCCGGTCAGCTGAATATCTTCGAGAGAATGCGGGTGCTGGATGGTGATGAGTGGGAGTCTAAAAAGCTGAAAGAACGCTACCTGTCGCTCCGCTCCAACTATTTTTCACACGAGAGTCTGTTGGGTCGTTTCCAGAATTATGCTGAAACCCTTATTAATAGCGGTGCGGCAGACCGGGAGTATGCCCGCTGGAAGAACCCCAATCTGAACACTGAGTTGATTTTTCTGAGTAACTGGATTAAGGACCGCCTGGATTATTTGGATATTCAATATTTAGGACAGCACTTTACCTCTACAGAACGTGTAGGGGATAGCTTTGTGTGCGGTCCCAATCCGGTGAAAGATCTGATGTATATTTCAAAATTGAAACCCGACTCATACGTTACTGTGTATAACCTCCAGGGAGTGCAGGTTCGTAGTGAGTTTGTTGCTGATGGTAGTGTTCAAATCGATATGAGTGGCTTACCTGTAGGGATTTATATAGTAAAAACAGACTACAGTTCAAGTAAAATCATCAAACGCTGATATTACTGCATATTTAAAACACCAACCCGGTATTCATCTCGGACACCGGGTTGATCGTTTCATCAAATCACTGAAACTAATTGATTATGAAAAAGAAATAATTCTATATTTTTAGTTTGACTCCTGCTTTGCCGAATAATGCGGTAATGCCGATAGCTGCAAATGCAAATACCAGACAGTAAATTACACCAACATACCCATTGAGCATCCAGGAGGGTATTTCTATTCTTAATATCCCCATCACACCCTGCATTAAATAGGGTATGGTATAGCAGGTGAGGGTGGCGGTGCCGGCCGGTTTGATAATGTTAAACCAGTGTGCTTTACCTTTAAGTGCTATTTGTGAGAGCAAAGCATAAAGTGAAATGTTAATTGCCATCACATAAAATATCCAGGGTGGAGAGCCAAAAATTTTAGAGATCATCCAAAGCTTGTTGCTGAAATAACCCAAAACAATTAGAGTTGCTACCGTTGTAAGCAGGTAAATTGCTTTTCTCCTTTCAGGTAAATGGCGTAACTTTAAAACAATCAGCGTAAAAAGTGCTCCTGCCAGGGTGAAACTAAGCGAAGATCCGTTGCCGATATTAAAAACATCGAGCAATTGGCTCAGAAAGTTGGGTTTGGGCAAACCGGCAATTGCAGTTCCTCCCAAACTCATTTTTACCGGTGTGGTGAAAACTGCCAGAATTACAACAAGCAGAGTTGCAATGATTAAAGGCTTTATCCGGTTGCGGGAGAACATATAAATTATAGCGGCTACCAGATAAGTCCAGCCGATAATACCTAAAATACCCCACCAGCGAGCACTGAAATATCCGCCCTGTGTATCCCGAAAAGTGAGTGCCAGGAAAATGAGAACTGTCCAGCCGCTTAGCTTCAGAATGCGTAGAAGCAGCTTATGCTCGTGATCCCGTTTTTTAGGGTATTGATTCCAGATCAATATAAAAGCCGTAACCATTAAAATGGCATAAAGATTAACGCTGTAAGGCATTTCTGGTGATAGCCCGGTCTCTGAATTGACCAGCACTGCTCCCATGATAATCAAGGCAAATGTGCGCTGTAAAATATGTGCAAAGGTAGATTCCGCAGAGTGTCCTCGTTTATACCGGTTTTCGATGGCAAAGGGTATTGACATGCCCACAGCAAAAAGAAATGCGGGGAAAACAACATCGGCCAAACCCATGAAATCATCCATAAAGCCGGCATGTCCCAAACGGCGTGGTGCCTCTTTTACCATCCAGAGATTATTCACAAAAATCATAACAAACATCGTGACCGCCCGCAGTAAGTCAATACCCGCATCGCGACCGCTAAAATCGATATTTCTATTTTTGTTTGTTGACACCGACTCGCTGTTTTGTTAAACCCTTCTGCCGGAACCTGTACCGGCAGAAGGGGGATTAAAGAATGAAAAACTAGTCTTATTCAGACTTTTTATAAAACTCGTTACGGATGGCTTGCAGCAGTTTGCCGTCGCGGTCGCTGGCGTACTCCCAAAACATGGCGCCCAGCATGCCCTGCTCTAGGATATACTTTGATTTGATGCTTACAGAAAGTGAGTCATCGTAAACATACATCACCTTCCCGGTGTCGTTAACCATGTAAGGAACCTGCGCAATATCGTCCCATTTTTTCTCTAAATTATCGAAAAACTGACGATAAGCTGTGCTGTCTCTGAAAATGCTGTAATCCATATCTTTCCCGAAGTGTCCGTAAAATGGAATACCGTAAACCAGTTTTTCCATCGGAACGCCGGCGGCTAAGTGAGCTTTCACCGACTCATCACCGGAGTATTCTGTCATTTCAGAAGGGTAGAGTGCAGCATTGTGATAGGGTGCCCAGCCCATGTCGTAGGACATGATGTTGACAAAATCCACAGCATCAATAAATCCGGGGAAGTCATAATATTCAGCGGTGGAAGCTGTAGCCAGTGTCAGCAGCTTATCTTCTCCGATAGCCGCACGAATATCGTGCATCAGTTTGGAGAAATTCTCCACATCTTCGGGGGCTGCCGAAATTTTAGCCAGATCAGAACCGGGATATTCCCAGTCAATGTCAATTCCGTCGAGCATAAACTCATCCACAACGCGCTTGCAGTCAGCTGCAAAACTGAGCCGGGTGCTCTCTGTAAAAGCCATTTCACTAAATCTTCCGCTTTCCCAGCCACCGATAGAGAGTAAGACTTTCAAATCAGTTTGCTGATCTCGCAGTGCGGCAATGGTGCGCAGGCGCTCTTCATTGTCTATTTTTACACCATCAAAGCTGTCATTCACATGTCCGAATGCATAATTGATGTGGGTCACTTCACCCGGTGCCGGGATTACCTGGGTCCAGGAGGTAACGTAGGCGATAATAACTTTTTTGTCCGTAGCAGTTTGTTCAGCCTTTTTGCCGGTGCAGGCAACGAACAGAAAAATACCCGCTAAAAGAAGTAGTGTTTTGTTATTCATGGTGTTAAGCTTGTGTTTTTTTTGGCGAATTTGGATATAATTCACCCCTGTAAGTAGATAGAAATGTTTGAAAAAGCATATTTATTGAGTCACCCGGAGTGAAGAGTTTCGAATAACCAGATTCGATTTGAAAACCTTCAAACTGTTCTTCTCGTATGGTTTTGAGTGGCAGATTCTTTGCACTATCCCGGCAATTTCTTTTCCCATATCGGTGAGAGGTCTTTCGATGCCGGTGATGGTGGGTGTTGTGTATTTGCTGCCGGGCTCTTCGTCGAAACTGACAATGGCCATCTCGGCAGGTACTTGTATGTTTTGAATGCGGGCGGTAGCCATGGCTTGCAGTGCAGCACTGAAGCCGGGCAAAATCAGCGCATCCGGTCGTTCTTTCAAATTGAGAAAACGTTGAATCACTTCGTCTACATCCTCTTCAGTCAGTTCACTGTAAATTAAGTTGTCCGCTTTGAACCGGATGTTGTTTTTTTTCAGTACATCTTTGTAGGCCTGCACACGTTCGCCATAAATGGGGCAGGCAAAGTGCTTGGCAGCAAATGCAATGTTTTTATATCCTGTACTGATCAGATGGTTTGTCAGCTGGTAAGCATCCATGTAGTTGTCAATCACCAGTTTAGGACAGTCGTATTCGTAGTCCACCCGGTTAAACATCACAATGGGGATTCCTCTTTTTTCGGCCGCCCGAAGGTGATCGCTGTTGGTGCTGTCCATGCTTTTTGAGATAAGCAGGCAGCATACCTGATTCACGTCAATATTATCCACAATACTCGCCTCTTTTTCATGCGAATTGAATGAGCAGTGAATAGAAACGAGGAAAGATCTGCCCAGCTCTTTTTGGATGGAAGCTACAATGCGGGCATAGAAGTAGTTGTTTACCTCCGGTAAAATAATCACCAGCTGTTTGCGTCGGTTGGGCCGGAAATTACGACTTTTATAGCCCATTTCGGCCGCCTTGGCATGAATCTCCTCCTTCACTTTGTCGCTGATAAGCTCACTGTTGGCCAGTGCGCGCGACACGGTAGAGGGTGAAATACTCAATGCTTTGGCTATATCGTAAATGGTAACTTTCATCTTTTTTAATTTGAATCGTTCTCAAAACAGAGCGCTGCCGCTCCAAAGGTGGAGATATCATTCTCTTCTGAACGTAAAATCTTCAGGCTCTTCAGTGTGTTTGGATACTGGAAAGTGTTGACGGTTTTCAGCATTGACTCTTTGTAAAAGTCATAGGCTTCGCCAATTTGCCCGCCAATAACAATCGCATCCGGGTCGAGCGCATAGAGCACAGTTTTAACGGCATTGCCCAGGTCAACTCCAAAAAACTCATAAATGGCCAGTGCAATTTTATCCTTTTTTTTGGCTCTGGAGAAGAGCACACTGTTTTTTATACCATATTTCTCTTCGAAATATTTGGTGCTGCAGTAGTACTCGTAATCGTGCTCGCGATAGGGAATGGAGCAAAACTCACCGGCTCCCGCATTGCGGCCCGAGTAGAGTTTCCCGTCAATAATAATTCCAACTCCCATACCTGTGCCGATCGTGATGCCGGCAATGTTTTCAAAGTCTTTAGCTACGCCGAAATATTTCTCACCCAGTGCAAAGCAGTTGGCATCGTTGTTCACATAAGCCGGAATCTGAAAGGTCTCTTCCAGAATATCCTTCAAGTGCACCTTTCGCCACGAAGGGATGTTGGTGGCTTTATAAACAATGCCCGCTTTCACATCCACCAGACTGGGTACTCCCACACCAATTCCGGTCACAGCATCACTCATCACAGCCTGAATGGCTGCAATAATATCATTCAGAATCACCTCTTCTGTTTCGGCATTGTTGATCTCTTTGTGTATCTCACCGGCAATTTTACCATCTTCAATGCGTGCTGCATGGAGATGTTTACCGCCAAAAGTAACACCGATCACCGGTTTGTATAGTTTTTCCTGATTGAAAATCATAATCTGTGACTGTTTTGGTTTGGTTAAAGATGCAAATTTAATAATAATACAATGTCCGGCGAATATTTGTGACGAAAATTTGTTAAATAAAAGTTCAACATCTGGCTTTTGCCGGTAAAAGTGTAAGCTTAGATAAAAAGTGTAAGTAAAAAACTCTCATCCCCTGCAAAATGTTGCGTTATGAGAAATCGGGGGATGAGAGTTCAATTAAACACTATTATTTGGCTTTGAAAACCCAAACCCAACCCGGACTCCATTCAACGGGACCGTTGAAAAGTACAAGGCGGTCCTCTGTAAGTTCGAGTATGCGATAGTTTTTCTTACCTTCTACGTGTGCGCCACCGGTATTCTCAGCAGTACCCAGTAAGTTGGCATCACCTACTAAACGAATTTCAGTCCAGTCGTTATTTACTACCCAATTGGTGTTACCAATTTCGGGAGCAGTGGGTGATTCCTTGTATGTGAAATTGAGCTTGCCAATACGGCTGAAAGTAATTTCACCGTCCTCGTCCGGAGCAGAATCCGGTTGCCACCAGAAGGCTCCGGGATCTTCGTCAGTCATATACCACCAACGGTCAGGATTACTTTTGTCAAATACCCAGGTTTTGCTGCCATCGCCGGTCAGGTAGCCCCATTCGGCCGGAAGCGGAAAGTTCGGGTCAAACGAATCGATATCCACATCTATCGTTTTGGTTACAAACTCCCGTTTGTTCAGATCGCCGCCGGGGATGTAAGCAGAAGATACAACATAGGTGAAAGTCTGTTTGCCCGACATCGGGTAGTTTACTTTTACTTCGTTGGTAGTTGCTTTGTCGATCACATAGTCCCAGTAACCGGTAACGCCCGGTGTGGTCATTTTGAGAGTGAAAACATTGCTGCCGGGATAAGTTTGCACGGCTTCGAGCTTGATGTCATCAATGCTGTAGCTGTTTTCAAGTATATCTCTGTCTTCGATGGGGGCGCAGGCAGCCATCAGCAAAATACCTAAGCCCAATATCCAGTTTATTGATTTCAATAATTTCATTTCGATTGAATTTTATAATGATTAAACATCAGGCTTTTTTTACCAGCCCGGGTTTTGTGTGTAAACACCATTCGACAAGCGGATTTCCGACTCCGGAATAGAGAGTAATCCTTTTGTTTCAGGGCGGTATGTTACCGAGTAAGTGGCAGGTGTGTTGTCATTAAGAACCGGAGCCTGACGGCTGAAGTAGTTCTTGCTGTTGTTTTCCACATCTCCCCAGCGCACCAGGTCAAACCAGCGTACGCCTTCAAATGCAAACTCATACATACGCTCTTTTTTGATGGCATCGAGTGAGTAAGCTACCGGATCTAAGTTAACACGTTGGCGAACTCTGTTAAGTCCGTCAGCGTTTTCAGTTAACTCAGAGTGCATTAACAATACATCGGCAAAGCGGAGGTAGTAGAAATCCTGAGCAGCCCAGAGCATGTAGCTGTCGCTGCCGGATCCGGGGTTGTACATGTTGAAGAACATCCCTTTTACAGCTCCGTCAGAGTCTTCGTGTTGCAGTTGGATATATTTCTTAATTACCAGACCGGTTTGGTGATAACCGTTGTTGGCAGAAGCTTTGTAGCTGTCTGTGCCTTCGTCATTGGCTGAGAGATCAACCACAGAAGCTTTTTTGCGCAGGTCGCTGTTGGGCCACTCGTCGTAAAAAGTCGGGTGAACCGGAGCCCAGCCCCATCCTTGTCCGTAAGGAAGCAGTTCCTGGCCGCGAACAGAGAAGTAAAGTACAGCCCAGTTGCGGTATTTCGTCGCACTCCATCCGGCAAAAGTGTAGCGCAATGCAAACATCACCTCTTTGTTGCCGGTACCAAATCTGGAGTGTGGTCCGTCTTGACCAACCCATTTCAGGTTTTCATTGGCTGCCCAGGGCAGAACGTCCTCACCGGCTCTTTCATTAATGTATGAATAGGGGCAGAGGTTTCTGAAGTCAGGTGTAAGTTCGTAGCCGCTGCTGTTGATTACATCGTTGAGATGTGTCACAACGTCATCTTTTGTTAAAGTAGATCCGTCAGGCAGCGACAGTGAGCTGGTTGCAGCCTTTTCAATATTGGTCTTATAACCTGTGTAGTGCAGGAACACACGCGCCAGATAAGCTTTGGCAACCCAACGGTTGGCGTGGCCGTACTCCTCGATGGTGAAATCATTCATATCTGCATTTTTCATCATCTCGGCTCCTTTGACAAAGTCAGCAGCAATTTGTCCGAAAGTTTCGTCAAAGCTGGCTCGCGGAGCATCACGTTCAGTCTCCGTAGAGTTAATCAGTGGCATTCCGCCAAAGAAGCGGGCCGCACGGAACATCAGGAAACCACGCATAAAGTAGGCTTCTCCTAAGGTGTTGTTTTTGAATGTTTCGGCTGCTGCTTCTGTGTTGAAGTGCTCGCTGAAATCTACATCCTGTACCGCTTCAATAATTGTATTGGCGCGGTAAACACCGTTGTAAGTCTCAATCCAAAGATCACGGTAAGTGTCTTCCAGAGGGTCGGCAAAACCGGCTACGTTGTGGGCGAAAAAGTCATCGCTTCCACCGCCTGCTGTTGTCAGGTCTTCCAGCAGTGTGGCGGTCACCTGCTCATCACCCAGCCCGGTGCTGGTTTGCACGTAGAGGGCGTTGTACACACCCGACAGTGCTTCATTAATATCCTGAGGAGTACGGTAGAAGTTCTCCGTATTCTTCTCAAAGAGATTTTTAGTGTCTAATAAATCACTGCAGCTGCTCAAAGACAAAGCTGTAAGCACAACAACTGCAATATATAATATCTTTTTCATATGATTATTTTTTATGGTATTCAATCTTTTTTATAATTAGAAACGGAGGTTTACACCAAACATAACGGTTCTTGCCAGCGGGTAGAGACCCAGGTCAATGCCGGATGCCCAGGCGTCGGGTGCATAACCCACTTCAGGATCCATTCCGTCATATTTTGTAAATGTATAAAGGTTGTTGAACGACACATAAGTCGAGGCTCCGCGCAGTGAGTTTGAGCTTTTCAGCAAATGGTCAAAGT
>CAYPPC010000016.1:12750-20563 GCA_964412435.1 uncultured Paludibacter sp. | reverse complement strand
GAACGGAAAGCGACTTAACTCTAAAAAACAGCTGAAAGCCGGCGATAAAATTGAAAGCCATTTTGTAGATGGAAGTGTGGAGAGCACGATAAGCTAGGCCAAAGCCCCCTACCCCCCGGAGGCGGAAATGGAGGAAAATTAAAGTTATTAGCTATTATCATATCAGTCATCTACAATTACTTATGACTTAATAATTTATACGGAGTAGTAAAAGCTTGCACAGTTTCTTGTAAAACTGAAATCCTAGCCAAATCTATCTCAAGAATTGGCGACATCTCACATTCGAAATGTTTGTTAAAAACAGAAGCAATACAGAGAGTAATTTAATTCTTTATCGTAATATTGCAATATACAAATTATATCAACATGAGAGTTTCTAAAAAAGAGAGTTACACAGCCGCTCAACGAGAGATGGCAAAACAGTTCAAAGCCTTAGGACATCCGGCACGAGTGGCCATTATGGAGCATCTCTTAGAAGTAAATGCCTGTATTTGCGGCGATATTGTGGATGTACTTCCGCTGGCGCAACCAACAGTATCACAGCACTTAAAAGAGCTAAAAAATGCTGGATTGATAAAGGGAAGTATTGAAGGCAATACAATCTGCTACTGTATCGACGAAAATGGAATTGAAAAACTTCAACACTACTTCTCATCTTTTTCATCGCAACTAATAAAACAGGATAACCCCGTTTGTAAAACCACAACACAATAAATATGAATATTAAGATGAAGTTTCTGGATCGTTACTTAACGGTCTGGATATTTTTAGCCATGGCCATTGGTGTGGGATTAGGCTACCTATTCCCCTCTATTTCTACAAGTATGGATAAATTTACAGTAGGAACAACCAATATTCCGCTGGCCATAGGATTGATTTTAATGATGTATCCGCCGCTGGCAAAAGTTGATTACACGCTTTTACCCAAAGTGCTGCAAGACAAAAAGGCAATTACAGTTTCGTTAATTCTCAACTGGATAGTCGGAACGGTACTGATGTTTGGCTTAGCAGTTCTATTTTTAAGAAATGAGCCGGAATATATGTCCGGGCTTATATTAATAGGTCTGGCACGTTGTATCGCTATGGTCATTGTCTGGAGCGATTTAGCAAGAGCCAACCGGGAATATACCGCCCTGCTCGTAGCCCTAAACAGTATCTTTCAAATACTTACTTACAGTTTTTTTGTATGGCTATTCATAAACGTTTTACCCAGACATTTAGGATTAGGAAGCTTTGATGTAAGCGTATCTATGCGGGATGTTACCGAAAGTGTACTAATTTACTTAGGAATTCCATTTTTTGCCGGATTTTTGAGTCGCTATATTTTAGTCAGAAAAAAAGGAGAATCCTGGTATCAGCGAAAATTTATTCCCAAAATTTCTCCGATCACTTTAATAGCTCTCTTAGCAACTATTGTTTTGATGTTTAGCCTAAAAGGAAATCAAATTATCGAGCTGCCATTAGACGTTGTCAAGATTGCAATTCCACTTATTCTCTACTTTGTTCTGATGTTTTTCATTAGCTTTTTCATCAACAAAGCGATGAAGATTCCGTACGATAAAAACGCTTCCATTGCATTTACGGCAACAGGAAACAACTTCGAATTAGCCATTGCGGTTGCCATAGCTGTTTTTGGTTTAAGTTCGCCGCAGGCATTTACAGCAGTAATTGGGCCTTTGGTAGAAGTTCCTGTTCTGATATTTTTAGTAAAAGTCAGTTTAAAATTAAAAAAACGATATTATTGATATGAAACCTAACATTTTAGTTTTATGCACAGGAAACTCGTGCAGAAGTCAGATTGCTGAGGGCTATTTACGCCATTTTGCTCAGGACAAAGCCACCGTATATAGTGCAGGCGTGGAAACACACGGTGTTAATCCCAAAGCGATAATAACAATGCAGGAGGATGGAATAGACATTTCGAATCACACCTCCAACAATATAGATGAATACCTGGATATCGACTTTGACTTTGTCATTACAGTATGCGACCACGCTAAAGAGCGATGTCCCTATTTCCCCGGGAACGCTAAATTATTCCATCACAACTTCCCCGATCCGGCCAAAGCGACCGGTACAGAAGAAGAAATTGCTGAACAGTTCAGACAGGTAAGGGAGCAAATAAAAGTATATTGCAATGATTTCGTAAAAGCAAATATTAAACCCTTAACTTAAAACAAGTTCAAGAGTAACACAAAACAAACAGGTAGGAAAAAATGATTTCCTGCCTGTTTATTTTTATTGATACTATCTCCGGTATTCAACCGGTAAACCTCCATTTCCCGAAAATTTGAATTCTATTCCAGAATTGGCGATTATTATATTCCCGCTAACACTAAAATGTCAGTACTTTATCACTATCAGCCACCCAGGAGGCCAGGAAAGCCATTGTAGAGCTGTATGCTCCCTCATAATATGGCTCATTTCTGTGAACTCCACAACGCGCCATACAGGTTCCGCACACCTGCACTTCAACACCTTTTGCTATCAAATCCTTTAGCATAAGCTTTAGGTCCTGATCGTAACTTACAGGCTTTTGAAGCGCCTCACGTGCCAGATCAACCGAATCATTCATTAAAAAAACACGCACTTCATGTCCTTGTTTTTTCAGTGTATCCACCAGTCGCAAACCATTCCAGGTAACATCCGTGCCATCATACGGTTCACGGTTAAAAATCACCAAAATCTTCTGCATAAAATTCTATTTAATGTTAATATCAATTATTCTGAAAGCTGTTTTGTCATCTACTGAAGAATCAGAATGAAAAACAATACAAACAGATAGTCTATCTCTTCTCATTCGAGAAAGAGTAAGGACGATCCGCCTCTCCAACACCACGAGATTTGTTCGGTTTATTATCCATTACAAAATGGATTTTCATACCCTCTTTCATCTTCGCAATATCGAGGAAGTTGGCGGTGTAGTCTGCATTATTTACCGTCATACGGTCCACATATACATTCTCCTTTTTATTGTTTTCAGTCGTAATTTCCACTTTGTTGCCATTCTCTAAATGCAGCGTAGCTTTCGGGAAAACGGGCGAACCAAGAATATACTCACCGCTACCGGGGCAAACCGGATAGAAACCAAGTGCCGAGAACACATACCAGGCAGAGGTCTGTCCGTTATCCTCATCACCGCAATAACCATCCGGTGCGGCAGTATAGAGCTTATCCATCACATTGCGCAGGTGATATTGCGCTTTCCAGGGTTGCGCGGCGTAATTGTATAGGTAAATCATATGCTGAATTGGCTGATTACCATGCGCATAGTTACCCATATTCATAATTTGCATTTCACGAATTTCGTGGATAACATAACCATAATAGCTCTCATCATACACCGGTGGCAGAGCAAAAATTGTGTCTAACATATGCACAAACTCCTTATCGCCACCCATCAGGTCAATTAATCCCTGCGGATCGTGGAACACCGACCAGGTGTAGTGCAGCGAATTACCTTCGGTAAAATCACCACCCCATTTAAAAGGGCTGAAGGGTTCATTAAATTCGCCATTCTCTTTTTTACCCACCATCAGTTTATACTTATCATTGTAAAGATTACGGTAGTTCATCGCCCGTTTGGCATAAACATCAATCTCCTTTTTCTTTTTACCCAAAGATTTACCTAATTGGTAAATGCACCAGTCGTTGTAGGCATACTCAAGTGTACGGGCCGCATTTTCATTGATTTTTACATCCGTCGGCACATATCCTAAGCGGTTATAATACTCATAACCGAGACGACCGGTAGAGGAAGCCTCAGGGTTAACACTGTTGGCTGTTTTTACAATTCCCTCCCAAAGCACATCCGGCTCAGCTACTTTTACTCCTTGCAGCCAGGCGTCCGCCAAAACAGAGGCGGAATTATTTCCCACCATGCAGTCGCGGTGACCGGGACTGGCCCACTCCGGGAAAAACTGACTCTCTTTGTAGGTGTTGATTAAACCCTCCTGCATTTTGCGGTTCATCTCCGGATACATCAGGTTCAGCAGCGGGAAAAGCGCCCGGAATGTATCCCAAAAACCGGTGTCGGTAAACATATATCCCGGTAATACTTCTCCATTGTACGGACTGTAGTGAATCGGATTTCCATCACGATCGTACTCATAAAAACTGCGCGGGAACAGCACCGAGCGATACAAGTTGGAGTAAAAAGTACGCAGGCGGTCCACATCATCGCTTTCCACTTCAATTTTACCCAGCACTTCATTCCAGCGTTTGGCACCATCTTCTTTTACTTTATCAAAACTTCGGTTACCTAACTCTTTCAGGTTTTGCTCCGCCTGCTCAATACTGATAAAAGAGGAAGCCACGTGCACATGCACCACTTCACCTCTTTTTGTTGGAAACCCAACAATAGCACCGGCGTGCTTACTATCCATTTCAGTTAAATCAATTGAGATTTCGCCTTCATCAACAACTGCGCGATACTCAAATGCTTTATCAAAAGCCAGAACGAAATAATTCTTGAAATTATCGGGGACACCACCGGAATTTCTTGTGGTGTAACCCACAATTTTATTCTCTTCCGGAATGATTTTCACATAAGAACCTTCGTTAAACGCATCCACAACCACCGATGAGAAATTATTCTCCGGAAAAGTAAAGCGAAACATCGCTGCACGCTCCGTGGGTGCCATTTCAGCAACAACATCGTGATCAGCCAGGTAAACTTTATAGAAATGCGGTTTAGCCTCTTCCGTTTTGTGTGAGAACCAACTGGCACGCTTATCTTCATCAAAAATCGGTTTCCCGGTTACCGGCATAATGGAGAACTGCCCATAATCATTGATCCACGGGCTTGGCTGGTGGGTCTGTTTCAATCCTCGGATTTTATCGGCATCATAAGTGTAGGTCCATCCGTCACCCATTTTACCGGTTTGCGGTGTCCAGAAGTTCATTCCCCAAGGCAGAGCCGTGGCTGGATAGGTATTTCCGGTTGATAGCGAGTGTTTGGATTGCGTTCCAACCAGTGTGCTTACATAATCCACCGGATTTTGAGCTGCAAAACTTAGGGTAAAAAACACACATAACAGCATCAAAAGTTTAATTCTTAGTTTCATCACGGTTAAATTTATTTATCAGTTTATTATTATATTCTCTGTATAAGCTTTAAACAAGCCGAAGCTTAAAAACACTTATTGAAGTCAAAAAATCAGGCTGTTAAAGAATATGGAGCGGGCGCATCACGCCCAACAGACAAATATCTCAAATAAAACCGAGATATTAAAATCCAAACGATTTATTTTTACTTTTAAAAAGGAAAAAGGATGTCAAATAACCTGACATCCTTCTATACTTTAATCTTTGTCTGCTAAGCCTCGCTATATAAAAGGCTTGTTTTTTACAGTTCCAGATCTACATCATGCATCTCTTTCCACGGAAGTCCCTGTTTATTCAGTTCTGCCATAAAGGGATCAGGGTTGAACTCTTCTACGTTAAACACGCCCGGCATCGCCCACTCGCCCTGCAGAAACATCATCGCTCCAATCATGGCCGGCACTCCGGTGGTGTAACTTACAGCCTGTGTACCGGTTTCACGGTAAGCCTCTTCGTGACTGCAGTTGTTGTAGATATAGTATGTTTTTACTTTTCCCTCTTTGAAACCTTTGATGCGGCAACCGATTGAGGTTTTCCCTTTGTAGTTTTCACCCAGATCTTTCGGGTTGGGCAGCACTGCTTTCAGGAATTGAATCGGAACAATTTTTTGTCCGTTATAATCCACCTCATCAATGCGAGCCATACCAATGTTCTGAATTACACGCAGGTGTGTCAGATACTCTTCACTAAAGGTCATCCAGAAGCGGGCACGTTTAATGCTGGGGAAATTTTTTGTCAGCGACTCCAGCTCTTCGTGGAAAATCAGATAAGACTCTTTGGCTCCAATCTCTGGATAGTTGAGCGTTTTATGAACTTCATGCGGCTCAGTTTCAATCCATTTGCCATTTTCCCAATATTTACCCTTTTGAGTGACCTCACGGATATTAATTTCCGGGTTGAAGTTGGTGGCAAAAGCCTGGCCGTGGCTGCCGGCATTACAGTCAACAATATCCAGATACTGGATTTCATCAAAATGATGCTTCGCTGCGTATGCAGTAAATACTCCTGTTACGCCCGGGTCAAAGCCGCAACCCAGAATAGCTGTCAGTCCTGCTTTCTTAAAGCGCTCCTGATAAGCCCACTGCCATTTATACTCAAATTTAGCTTCGTCAAGCGGCTCGTAGTTGGCCGTATCCAGATAATGCACACCACACTCAAGGCAGGCGTCCATAATGGTCAAATCCTGATACGGAAGTGCCACATTCACCACAATTTCAGGTTTATGCGTTTTCATCAATGTAACCAGATCGGTCACATCATCCGCATCTACCTTTGCAGTAACAACATCGACATTGTAACGTTTCTTCACCTCTTCAGCAATTGCATCACACTTGGACTGTGTGCGGCTTGCCAAAACAATTTCAGTAAAGACTTCCGGATTCTGAGCCATTTTATGAACCACAACGGTTCCTACTCCACCGGCACCAATTACCAATACTTTTCCCATGTACAATATTACGTATTTAAAATAAAATTTCTCGCTATTGAGAGTGCAAAATTAATCTAAAAATAGGACATAGCCAATTATCTCTTCTTGTTTTGTGTTAAATATGAGATAAGAAAACGTCTCTTGCTCTCCAATCCAATGATTTAAAGTCATCCATTCACGATGAAGATAGAAATTGGAGAAAGCCTGCTTCGGCTATCTCCAATTTCAGGTTTAGGCGAACCTTTCCGGCCCGTTGAAACAAAACATTACTTAACAATTAATCTCTCTACCCAGTCTGCGATACGCAGGAAATAGACTCCCGCTTTCAGGCTTTCAGTATTAATCAGAGAGTTTTCACTTTCAATTACCTGGGTCATTAATATTCTTCCCCGGATATCAGAGAGATAAAGTTGTTTTCCAACAAGATCCGCAGATACACTGATGCTTACTTTATCTTTTGCCGGATTCGGATATAGTGTAATCCAATCTGCTGTCTGATATTGATTTAAGCCGGTAGTGCTTTTGAACAGTGCAATTAACTCCGTATCTTTCAACACCACAAAGGAAGCAGAAGATAAGATATCAACGCCATTCGCTGTTAGAGATTCCAGTACATAACCTTCGTCGGCCTCAGCAACAACACTTAGTTGACTACCATAAGCCACAGATTCACCATTGACGATTTCTAAATCTTCCTTCATCACTTTCAATGTACCATTTTCAGGCTGAGTAAAAGAAATAACAAACTGCTGCAATTCAAACGCTGCAACAATATCTACTGCACTCTTCACTGTATACTCTTTACCGGCTGATATATCCACTCCATTGGCTAAAAGCGATACCAACTCATAACCTTCGTTGGGGGTAACTTCAACAGTTATTTTGCTGCCGTAGTCAACCTTATCCCCGGAAGTAAGTTCAGATTGATCCAGCATCACTTTTAATGCTCCATTTTCAGGCTGAGCAAAAGAAATAACAAACTGCTGCAATTCAAACGCTGCAACAATATTCACTGCACCCTTAACAAGATATTCTTTACTTGCTGATATATCTTCTCCATTGGCTAAGAGTGATACTAACTCATAACCTTCGTTGGGGGTGACTTCAATATGCAACACTTTACCTTCTTCAACCCAATCACCCGACTGCACCTCCTCATTTTCTACAAAGATCTTTATGGCGCCATTGTTTGGTTGATTAAAGTTAATCTCATAGATGTGTGCAGTACCACAAACATAACTGCCTGTAGTTGCAGGAATATCATTTTGATTATAGTAAACT
>CAYPPC010000016.1:1016-12650 GCA_964412435.1 uncultured Paludibacter sp. | reverse complement strand
AAGTGTAACTGATGCACCAGATTGAAGTTCCTCTGTTCCTGAAAAGACCTTCATGATACCATTATTGGGCTGTTCAAAGTTCACCTCATAGGTATGCTCTTCACCACAAACATAACTGCCTGTAGTTGCAGGAATATCATTTTGATTATAGTAAACTACACGCCAACCCTTTTCGATTGCATTTGTTTTATTGGTTGCTAAAATTGTGGATAAATCTTTTGCCTTGTCATCATAGGCAACATACAAGTATCCAAAGCCCATAGGCAATTGAGTAGGATCATTGAGTGAGCAATACAAATCATCATAAGCCTGGCGACTAAACTCATTATCATAGACAAAAAGCTGAACAAGTTTATCCAATTCGCTAACATCTAATTCCTTTAACTTATTTCTTGATAAATCCAGGGTCCCTAATTTGTTCATACCGCTTAAATCTATATGTTCAATTCGATTGCCAGGACATGACAATGAAGTCAAATCTTTGTTGCCTGAAACATCAATATGAGTTAAGTTAGCATTGTTGTAACTACTGGTAAAACTAGTTGCACGACCATAAACTGTGAGCGTTGTTGATTTTGATGTTACTGTCAAACTCTTATCATAACCATCTGCAAAATAAACAAACTGCTGTTCGTCTCCATTTTGAATCATTAATCCCTGCTCAAAGTCAGGTCTGACTCCAAACGACATATTTATCGGTCTGCCCTCTACTACAGTAAGAGTTATAAAACGCGACATATCAACTGTTCCAACGCTGGCCTTGATTTCCACTGATTCTGTTACTGTAAATTCCTTACTATCCAGGATATCAACACCATTGGCTGTTAGCAAAATTAACTCCCCTCCCAATATAGGTGTAACCTCTACCCGAATCTGTGTGCCAAGTGTAACTGATGCACCAGATTGAAGTTCCTCTGTTCCTGAAAAGACCTTCATGGTACCATTATTGGGCTGATTAAAGTTTATCTCATAGGTGTGCTCTGCCCCACAAACATAACTACCTGTGGTTGCAACATCTTCTCTATGACTATAATAATCACTATATCGCAGTGTCCAGTTTTTGTTTGTTGCGTTAGCTCCATTTGTCTTTGACACCTTCTCAATTTCTGCTGCGTTTGTTATAGATGTGATAATCGTTAGTGTACCGGCGGACAAACCAGTTCTATCATACAAACTACAATATATGTCATCCAGATCTTGGGAAGAGAATAGGTTATTATAAATTGAGAAAGAAAACAACTTACTTAAGTCCTCAATTCCTGTCAATTGCTCCAGTTTATTGTTATAAAGCATCAAGGTATTAATATCTTTACAATTGGACACATCCAGAGAAGTCAGCTGATTAGAGTTTACGCTAAGATAGGTTAGCAATGTTTGCTTGCTAACATCCAACTCTTTCAGCGAATTACCAGCAACCACTAATGAGCTCATCTCATGATTGTTATCCAGGTTGACACCTTTAATTCTATGGTAATTAGAACTGCAATTCAATGAGCGGACTTCTCCGTAAATGTACATCTTATCACTTCCGGCTTTATATTTCGCACTACTATTCCAGGCGTTTACACGCTCAATTGAAAGATAGGACACCTCGTCACCACTTACAACCTTGATTCCTCCATTGGGCACATTTACTGCAAAACTAAGATTAATTTCTTCTCCAGGTAACACATCCAAGACGATGTATTTATCCATATTAACATGTGGCAAGCCGCAAACATAATCACCCTCTGTTTCATCAATTAAATTTCCTTCATTATCTTTTAGAAGCCAGTTTTTACTGATTGCATTGTTGCTATTAGTTTTTCTTATAACATTCTGAGTTATATCCGGCAATTGAGTAGAAGCAACAATCATTTCACCTTGCGTCAAGCCAGTCCTGTCAGGTAACGCACAAAACATATCATCTAAGGAGTTAATTGTATAAGCCATATTAAAACAGCTCAATTTCTTTAGATTTTCAGAACCACTTAGATCTAAATTTTCTAAGTACTTAGTTCCGGAAACGTTTAACTCTTCAAGTTTAGCAGTTCCACTAAACTGTAGATTACGAATGTTACTATTAGAGCAATCAAGGTATGAAATGTCATTATTCTCGAATACTATATCAAAAAGGTGCTCATTATTACTACAATCCAGCATCTTTACATCACCATATATAAATATCCAATTATGATCTTCAAATGTCATCATTTCAGACATTTCTGTGCCTATCGTAAACTCTTCATTAAGTACTCCGGAAACACCAACCACTTTCACTTGTGTATTTTCTGTTTCTCCTGCAAGTTTTAAGTTATAGAATCTGGAAGCACTATTAATGCGAATAGACTTATCCATATTCACCGTTTGCGCCTCAACTCCGTACACAAATAGTAATAAGCCCACTACCAGGGCTAAAAAAACAGATTTTCTTTTCATGTTTATAAGTTTTATAAAAAATGAATGATTTATTTTATCTACCTCTTTATCAGTTTTTTATTTGTTAGAATTTCATTTTCATTAAATACCACCACAAAATAGACTCCCGGCTTAAGCTGCGTGATATCGATTGTCTGCATTGAAGAACTAATCGGATCAGCATTAAGAATTTCACCCTTAATGCCCAACACAGCATATTTTAACTCCGGTGAGAGTAACTCTTCCGGCACAGTAAGCATCGTTCTGTCCCTTGCCGGATTGGGGTTTAACTTAAACTGATCATTAGTAAGCTTAAGTGGTGGTATCACGTCAGTCGATGTTTTGAATATCACAGTTTCGACAGTTTCATTTCGTGCCAGGTCGGAGGCATATACGGTGATGTAAACATCATCTCTCAACTGTTCTTCAGATAATATAAGTTCAATATTTCCATTAAACTGCTCATACTCTACAAATAAGCCATTAAGCAGAATCATCACATTACTCCAAAGAACTGCCATATTATCCTCAATTCTTATATTTATAACATTGCTATGATCTTCTTTATCTACCGTTACAACCGGAGCAGTTTTATCTGAACTCACATTTACCCCCAGACAGTATTTACCCAGCTTATTGTAATGAATTGTATCATTGGTTTGACCGATAAAGTTCCACAAACTATCAGTATAAGACTTATGGTAAACACCAATAGGATAAGAGTCGTTGATACCCAGGAAAGTCAAATCATCTTCTCCGGCTTCAGCATATATTTTGAAGTTACCATTGGGAGCTTCATCTAAAGTATCCCACTTATGCAGAGCACTCAAGAAAGCAATATCACTAATAACAATAAAAGTATCAAGCGCAGCAGTTGCTCCCAGTAATTCTCCACCGGGATAATAATGATTGAATTGAATTTCTGTGTTTTCTTCAAACACATCATCATTAGCACATGGTATATCAAATAGAATTAATGATGTTTTTTGCTGAGGGGAATCCTTCAGCTCATCATATCTGGATAACATTGGCGAGTATTGCCTTGGGGCAGCTTTAACGCGATGAGGCTGATTAAGCCCCGGTGCTCTGTCACTGTATGTCCAGGGACCCAACCACAACAACAATTTACTCAAATTCTTTTCAGTTTCATAGGTATAAATTTTATACCATTCATTGGCTTTTTCTACAGCATCATCCCATTTATCCTCCACTGCTGCCTTTATTTTATCTACCACAAAATCAAGACTTCTAATTGCTTCATCGGCCCTGTCAAATGGCGCAAAATAGTAAGATGCCTCTTTGAGCACACGTTTTGGATCTGTCTCTTTATACACCACTACCGGAGCAAGGGTATCTAATCCGAAGTGCCAATAAGACTCCATCATAGGATATTTTCCTTCCAAAGCCAAAGAACCATGCACCTCCACTTTAAAGTTTGGAAGCATTTTAAGCCACTTGGGGCTTTCAATCTTTTTTGTTAATTCAAGTTCACCTGTGTACCTTTTAGTCCCAATCATTGACACAGTTTTGTTTAATTTTTCAGACGTTTTATCATGCTCTTCTACTTTATTCATAGCAGATGTAAAGTCATCTTCAAGACTTGATAGTATAGGAGTGATAACTAATGATGCATTGCTAGCAAAACTTGCTTTATTATCCAGATAAGCCCACATATTTCTTGCTGTCTTGGGTAGTGATTGAACAATACCCGGGTGTTCATTCAAGTAATCGAGAAAAGGCTTTTTAACCGTATATTTATAGTTATACTCCTTGCTTGGAGAAACTTTCCCGGAGTATAGCTGATAGCCAACCTCAACCTCTGTTTCTTTTTTCTTTCCAAGTGATAGGCTTGCTTTGTGTATGTCCATTGAATCATCGTAATGTTCACGATTTAACTTAACACTGGATTGAAGGGACTGTCCCAGCTGAAATGAAACATCTTCGAAGTCTTCTGACGCCTTAAAATTCGCTCCCATTTTTCCAGCAAAGCTTAAAAAATTATATTTTGTATACCTGCTGTCACTCCTGCTACTCTTATACCCACTACCCGTTTCAAAACCAGCCTGTGCTTTAGCATCTATATCCACTGCCAGTTTGTTATAAAGCAGAGGCAGTTGCGTGGCACCAGGGATTACATCTATTTCCACAGGCGGAATATTCATCGTAAAATTCAAATTACCATCAGCCGATATTTTTGCTCCTACTTTACTTTCTCTGCTTTGTTTAAAGTCCGCATCTCTCAGATATCCACCTAACACATTGAGAACAGCATCCAAGTTTTCATTAGCCATTCCACTGCTTATATAGGTCCAGTAAGCTATGTCATACAAAATAGCTAAATAAGACTTCCAGCCCGAAGAGGCATCTATTTCCATTTCTTGTTTGAATTTAGCATTCAAATCAATTCCAAGACCTCCTTCTGCACTTATACTTGGAAGTCCCCCTAAAGGCTTATATAACTTTGCCTTTTCATGAATTTTGCCTCCCATCTCTCCAGAAACTTTACCAGCAGCTTTAATATTCCCTTCAAGTGTGTATGCGGTTCCGGCAAATCGGCTAAACTCATCATAGCTGTTAGTAAAAGACAGTTTTGTATCTAAGCCCACTCCATAACCAAACCTGCCAATCCCCCCTTTTCCTCCAACACCTAAACCCAACTCCATTGTTGATTCATCAGACTGGTATTGTTGTACTGTAACATAATTGTTTAATCCTCCGAGTTCATTTTCATAAACCTCAACTTCAGCACCATCAATGTGAAGCGCACTAAATTCCACTCTTTTATGGGTCCCCACCGGAATAACATCATCGTTTTCATCATCCACCAGATTACCCCATACGTTAAAGCTTAACACCACAACTCCCTTTTCATCACTAATTGTCGAATATCCCAGATAATCACCCACTTTGAATAATATACGAGCGCCAGTTACTGGAATGTCATTTTCGTCAAGCACCTTGTAATAGCGATAAATTGTAGCATACTCTTTTACAGTTAACGGGAAGTTCGGATTGATATTCGGCTCCAGGTTCTTTATCTTAGCTCTATGTATCGGTCCTGCATGGTGAGCGAAGGTATCAACATAAAGCTCACCCAATTGACCGTAATTATCTTTATATTGAATATAAAAGAGATGTTTACCCCGACTCAAGTCTTTGGGTACCTCTATCAACCTGTTCTGTTTATGAGTTTTGGCTGCCGGGGCTTTTACGGTTACAGCTGTTTCCGGACTATCAAACCAATAGGTATATTCAGAGAGAAGCTGCTCTTCTTCATAAGGCGTATCCACAAAAGGAGTAAAGCCTTTTACAAACCATGCAGTTTGATAAGGGGAGTAAGTTCCATTTTGTCTTCCGGTTCTAAAATTTATCCTGTGTACCCCATCATTCAAATGGTTTGCATTCAACTCAAAACTTACTCTCTCTGTGGCTGAGTTCAGGAGGCGGGTATGCACAGTTTTTTCATCATTAAATGTCCACTCCAGCACATTTGCACCCTGATTGTTATTAAAGAAGTAATCAGTATTGATGTAACCACCTTTATCACCATGTCCACTGACACGATAATTCAAACGATGCAAACCACCCTCTTTAAAGTCTGACAAGTCAATATTAAATGAGCTCAGACCACCCAGATTTGTAAATGTCTGCTGCTTACGCTGAGCGTAGTTATCGTTGACCCAGTACTCAATAACCATATTCCCTTCAGATATAGCATTGTTGCTTCTATAAAAGAAAGAAGAAGATACCGGAGAGTAGAAACCGTCAGCATATCCAATTCTGAAATTAAGCTGATGAAGTCCGTTGCTAACATCCTCCATGGGCAGGTTGATCGCAAATCCTGTTTTTACTGAGGTGAACTGCCCCAGTTTTTCATCAATGACAATAAATTTACGATTTTCAAAATCTTCTCCATACCAATACTCAAAAACAGACATTCCGGGAGTATCGCTGTGATTCACTTTAAGAAACTGCTGAGAACTCACTCCGCTCCAATATCCTTCACTATCTTTGAACCGGATATGAAGATGATGAAGCCCCGGGGAAAGATCAGTTGTTCTGATTTCATGTCGCCAGACAAAGTCTTTACCCTTAGCATACATGGAGACAGCGTTCTCATAATCACTATCGAACCACCACTGAACAGTTGTGACTGTTTGCGCATGCATCACCGATGACCACCAGGCAGTCATCGTAAACAGATATACAATAAATAATAATCGTTTCATAAGTGCAGGTTTTATCTATTGTTAATCTCCTACCTGCACTTCAATTTGAATAAGCAGCTTGCCATTGGCATCAGTTTGAGACGCAATTCTTTTATCCACAATGCGTGGACCTGGAGGAAGTGCTGTATCACTAAACCCTGTGCCACCATAAACACCTATGTCTGTTCCATCGGATGCTTTGTTTATTCCCTGAGAAGTTGCTTTTAACTTGAAGTTAGAGGTTGGATTTACACCATTGTCTGGGCCTTCAAACTCCTCGTCCCAGTCTTCAACTACTATGGAGTTTTCTCCCCACGATTTACTTAGCATATTATTATTAACTATACAATTAGAACCCGAATGTATAGCACTCGGATCACGAAGAATATTATCTCTAATTTGAGAGTTATTAACACTTCTCAGCCCATAATAACCATAATAATTCCCCACGTTGTGTTTTATTACATTATGTGTAATCACACCTCCATTAATATTATCTATAGAGTGTAAGATATTGTTTGAGAACTGTAATGCACTTCCTCCGCCATTTGAAGGGTTTCTCAAATAGTTTTGATTTATAACAACTCCCTGGCAAACCGCATTACCCATCTGCACACTATTCACATTGCAAAAGCGCAATAAAAAGTTATTAACAGCGGCATCCGCGTTTCCGATATTTATGTTACCACTCAAGTATATTCCCATAACAGAACTACCATTGGAACCACTATGAAAATGCAAGTTGCCACTCACATTGGTATTCCCATCTGCATTATCATTATCCGGGCGGTGACCAATGCCGATAATAGTTAGTTTTTTGGTGATTTTCACCGAGTCATTCACCTGAAAGCCACCTCCGGAAAGATAGATGGTGCTACCCGCTTGTGCACCTTGTATAGCCAGATTTAAGTCAGTAAATATTTGAGTTTGTCCTGTGGGAGCCACCACTGAAATTTGTTGTGCTTTGGCGGTAAATCCAACTAAAAAAACAAGCAGTAAGGAGAGAGTAAACTTTTTCATAAGGCAGTAAATATATTATTATTTTTATTTGATTGAATTCAATTATTTTTTTATTCGGGTTCACAAAAAAACTGCTGTTAGGTGAGTCAGTTCTTCACGAAATTTCAAACAAATCTATATAAGAGTTTTGGCTTAACAAAATATCACAGTTGCAAATTTCTCCAGATTGGTAAATCAGGAGAAATTAAATTTGAGAACAGCCACACAGCACCCACAATGAGGTTTCAGAGAAGCGAGAATATCTTACAAAAAGGCAGGAAAAATTAACTTTGTCTGATTATTTGTGTAAATCACCTATGAAAACGGTTCATCTTCCGGCTGTTTCTCTCGTTTTGAAATCAGTTTCTCATCATATTTCACATGCTCCCTGATGCGGCGCAAACCATAACGCCAGAAACTAATATTGAGCACCAAAAACAGAAGTAATAAAAGCGACAGGTAGGCAAACTCCCCACTGTCAGCTGAGGAGGCTTTTTCAAAAATCAGATAATCGTAAAGTCCGTGAATAATTATTGGGACAAGCAGCGCCAGACGCATATTTACATTTCGGTGTTCCGGTCTTCCCAGATAGGCCAGCGATATAAAATATCCCATAAAAACACCAAAGAAAGCATGCGCTGGAAGTGATAGTACCGCACGTAAAGCCGCCACCCCCAAGCCACCCTCCATTACGTAACCGACATTTTCAACCATGGCAAAGCCCATTGAAACAAAAACAGCATAGACAATTCCATCGTAATGCTGGTCAAAGTAATGAGTTTTTCTTAAAACATAGAGTAAAGCGAGAAACTTAAACAGCTCTTCTGAGAATGCAGCAACCACAAAGGCATTGAGGAAATTAAACGCTTTACCGGGAGGAAATAGTGCTTCAAAAACCGCACTCAGTGCCAGCTCCATCACAATAATCGGTACCACAATCAGGATGCCCATACCAAAACACTTTAACAGTACTGATACAGGTTCTTTCTCGGTGTCTTTTTTGTACACCAGATAGAGTATAAAAGCAACAGGAGTTACTGCTGCTAAAAGTAATTGTCCCATAAACGTACCGTTTACACTAATTCACCTACCCGGTTTATCTGAACTGACTGCGGGCAAGAGATTTTAGCGTTTATTTTTTTCTGCACTCTTTTGCAGCGATTTCCTAAATTGTCCGGGAGTCATTCCGGTCTCTCTTTTGAAATTATTGTGAAAGGAGGATACACTATTGAAACCACACTTATCAGCAATCATATCCAGATTGAGGTTCGTTGAGTCACCATTCACCTGTTTACTCAAGAGATTTTTCGCCTCCTCAATCCGGTAAAGACTCAACAAAGATGAAAAGTTTGTATCCAAAGCCTGATTGAGCACGTTGGAAACATAAGTTCGGTTAGTTCCGATTTTTTCAGCCAACGCACCAACACTAAGGTCTTTTTCCAGATAAATCTTATGTTTTTTAAACTGCTCATCAATCAGAGCCACTATGGCCTCGACCTTCTCTGCTGTTAGCGAATTTCCATTGGAAACATCTTCTGAATCTCCATTTCCATTTCCATTCCCATTTTCTCTCTCTTCAGCAATAGTTTTCAGCGAGAGAGGCTCCACCACTCTGAAGTGCTCCATCATTTTCAACTTTGCCCGGGCAGCAGCTTCACTCTTTCTAAGCAGCTCCTGCTGAGTTAAGCGTTGTTTTCTTCTAAAAACATGAAACATCACCAACAAAGCAACCGTAATCAAAGATATAGTCAACAAAAAAAGGTGGTACTGACGATGTGTTTTGATAGTTTGCTGAGCCAGCTGTAACTCCTGTTCTTTTTTCTCTGTCTCATATTTTAGATTGAGTTCATGAATGGCTGCCATTTTCTCTTTTGTAAAAATAGAGTCACGCAACTCATTTTGCTCTTTTAAGTAAGATATAGCCTCCTTGCTCCGATCTGCATGAATGGCAAAAACGGTCAGATTTTGAAGTACTTCGGAGCGAACCTGCAAGTTCACTGTACGTTCCAGATAAGTCAATGCCAGCCGGGCATAGTTTTCTCCCTCCGCATAGCGCCCCATCCTTTCATTGATAGCAGCTAAAGAGTTATAGGTAACAATCATACCCACAGTATCTTTGTTGGCTTCTTTTATAGCTAAAGACTTTAGCAAGACCTCCAAACTCTTAGCAGAATCTCCCTTTTTAGAGTAAGAGTACCCTAAATTATTATAAACGGAAGCAAACATCCGCTCCATGCCGTGAGCTTTTGCTTTTTTCTCTAAGTCAGTATATAATCTGATAGCTTCATCATACTCCCCCATCCTGTTAAGCATCACTCCCCGGTTTTGTTCCGCATCCATGGCACCCACGTAATTTTCAACCTCTTCATAAAGTTTTGTAGCGCGTAAATAGTAATCGGCAGCCTGACTGTTTTCGTTTAGATTAGCATATAAATTACCCATATTTTGCAAACCACGCGCCACACCTAACTTGTTATTACTCTCCTCTTCGAGCTTGATCGCCTCCTGATAACATATCATGGCAGAATCTGTTATTCCCAGCGCACCATAAGCCAGACCGATATTATTTAATGTACGCTTCAAGATCTGTTCTGGCTCCTCTAACTCTTCACCCAGCACATTGGCTTTTTCGTAAAGTCTCAGAGCTTCCCTGTAGTGCGCCTGCTTACTCTGGTTAATACCCATATTGATGTATGCATTGGCATGAGTCATCTCATTTCCTTTCTCTTTAACAGAGTGGATAATTTCATAAAAACAGGAATCAGATTTTTCAAAATTGTAGCTCACCGAAAAAGCTATCCCCAGGTTGGAACGCAACTGATTTAAGAACAACTGATTCTTTTCCCTGAGCGCTTCCGGCATAGCCTCTTCCATCATGGTTATGGCGCTATCCGGATATTGAAAGGTAAGCTTTCTGGATAGTTCTATCAGTTCTGAGTATGCCTGAGGCATCTCTTTTTCATCGCTGTCTCTTTTTGCGCAAGACCAAGCAAAAACAAGCAGCAAGCTGACAACAACAAGATTATAAAGGATTTTTCTCATTTGAACTGGGTTACTGTTACACATTTCACATACATTAAAAACAAACATATATAAAAGATGTCAATACTCAAAATTAAAGTTAATTTTTCTCTTACAAATATCAACAAATAGTGACTATAACTTTGGGGGGCACCACCTAATTCTAAGTTGGATCATATGAAAAAGCCGCCTGTAAAAACAAGCGGCCTTCAGTTTTAGCAGTTTCTATATATCTGTTACTCCTCTTCGAGAAAAGTTTTATAGACCCAACCGGCTGCCATAGCCCCGGCAATAGGTACTACAATAAACAACCAAAGTTGAGGAATATAATCTCCACCTGCAAACAGTGCCTGAGAAATACTGCGCGCCGGATTTACAGATGTGTTGGTTACAGGAATACTGATCAGGTGAATCAATGTCAGCATCAAACCGATTGCCAGCCCTGCAAAACCTTTAGGCGCACGCTTATCAGTAGCTCCCATAATAACAATTAAAAACATAAAGGTAAGCACAAACTCAACCACTATGGCTGAAACCATACCGTAACCATGCGGTGACAGGTGCCCGTAACCATTGGCTGCGAATGCGCCGGCACGGGTATTGTCAATTGCAAAATCCGGTGCTCCGGAAGCAACCACATAAATTACCACCGCTGCTGCGATTGCACCTAAAATTTGTGACACAATATATGGCAGCACATCTTTTGCCGAAGCCCGCCCGCCGGCCAGCAAGCCCAGAGTAACAGCAGGATTAAAGTGAGCTCCTGATATATGACCCAGTCCATATGCTCCGACCAACACAGTTAAACCAAACGCCAATGCCACTCCGGCATAAGCAATACCTAAATTGGGAATCCCGGCTGCCAGCACAGCACTGCCGGCACCTCCCAAAACTAAACCAAATGTTCCGATAAACTCGGCTAGATTTCTTTTCATAAAACGTTATTTTTGTTAAGAATTACTTATTTCATAAGAAAATCACTTCTTATTTGTGAAATTTTATTTATAAA
>CAYPPC010000016.1:0-1006 GCA_964412435.1 uncultured Paludibacter sp. | reverse complement strand
ACAAGGATTCCCACAAAGCAAAACGTATTATAGCACAGCTAAACAAAATAGTCAGCAATAATTAACTTAAAAATCCGTATTTTAGTTATACAATTTTATAAATTTGTATAATTTGATGAAAAAATAATTCGTTTTTTAGGCAAAATAGCCTTTTCTTCTTTCATAAAACACTGTTTTTGTTAACAATTACTTATTTCACAAGAAAACAACTCCTTATTCGTGAAATTTTATTTATAAATGCCACTATGCAAATATCAAACCACTCTTGTTTTCTTCAGAATTATAACTCTGTTGTTTTTTTGAAATCAGTCGGAAATCCCTTCCGGAAAACAAATGGCATTGTTTGTGATATATAAGGGTAAATATAATTAATTTTGTAAACCGCAACTTTGACAATAAGATAATATCATATGACCTTACGCGAACTATTTAAGAAACTCATCCCCTACGCCAAACCGTATAAAAACCTGATATTTTATACGCTGCTTCTGACACTGATCGGCTCTTTTGCTGCGCAAATCAATGCCTTTGTTTTGCGTTACACTGTTGACAGCATCAGCGATATGATGATAGCCGGCAGAGTACTGCGCGAAGGTTTTAATCTTTTGATCATCATTTCAGCCGTTTTACTAGGTAAGGAGATAATTTATGCTGGGATTCAGTTTGGGCAGAAGTATTTTGGCGAAAAGCTGCGTATTCTGATCGCTCGAGATCTTTCGCAAACAGTGGTAGAGCGCATTCTCACCTACCGGATGGCCTTTTTCACCTCTCCCGAAAATGAGAGCGGCAAATTGCAGACCCGCATCGACTGGGGTGTCAGCGGCTTAACACGCATGGTACAAAACTTTTTTATTGATGTTCTGCCACTTTTTGCCAATGCCATTGTGGCACTGGTGGTCATGTTCACCGCCAATTTCTACGTAGGCCTGGTAGGTCTCTTAATTGTTCCCATCTACTTTTACATCAGTCAGCGGCAGGCTAAAAAGTTAGGCGGTTTCCGGCGCCG
>CAYPPC010000015.1:0-20832 GCA_964412435.1 uncultured Paludibacter sp. | reverse complement strand
TTCGTATTAATTCTGTGGATTGGAGCCATCTTTTTCTTTGGCCTTGTCATTCTTGCTTATAAAGCCTTTTCTAGAAAAACTAGTTTTCGTTATAAACCAAAGGGTCCTTATCTACTAAGTAAAGGTGAAAAAGCATTCTTTGATGTTTTAGTGCAATCAATTCCTTCAGATGTATACGTTTGTCCTAAGGTCAGAGTTGCTGATTTAATTGAAGTTGACTTACCTAAAAGCGACAAGCATTTCTGGGCATCATTCAACAAAATTGCTAAAAAGCATGTAGATTTTGTATTGTGTAGTCGAACAGATTTTTCTCCCAAACTAATTATTGAGTTAGATGGAGGAAGTCACAATTCACAGATTCGGTCTCAAAGGGACATTTTTGTGGATGAGGCATTTACTCAAGCTAACATTCCAGTTTTACATCTACCTGTACAGAGTTCTTATGATCAGAACCAAATACTGACTCAAGTGCAAAATGCTTTAACTAATATGCTTTAACTCTTTAGCTGATAATTTGAATTTAGTTCTTATCATCCCTAATGCTTCTCTGCGATCGTCAGGACTACCTGTTTTGAGAATGTGTTTTAGGTAATTGATTGCCATTTCATCATCATTGTTTTTGATCGCCTCATTTTCAATTTCTCCAAGATTTCCTGACAAATACTCTTGATGAAGTACTTCTGATCTTAGTCTGTGGAATCGCTCAATATCTGATTTTAGTCTTTTGGCAATTTTTGCTTTATCGATTTTGACATTGCCAGCATTGATATGAGCAAGAAGTTGCTTGATAAGGTCGCTCTCTGTAATGTAGGGCTCATCACAATCATAGTCAACAGACCTCGCGCAGTGATAATAAATGTGTTTGTTATAACCACCATACTTTAGCTTTTTATATCTTTCTTCAGCGGTGACGCCACCTCCACATGACCCACAAATGCAGAGTGTCTTAAATGGAAACTTGTTTTTGTGCCATTTCTTAGGTGGAACAGTTAATTGCTTTTGCACCATATCCCACAATTTTTTATTCACTAATGGCTCATGCTTGCCCTTGTACCATTCGTCTCCAAATTCGAATTCACCGTAGTAAAAAGGATTTTTCAAAGTAGCATATATTTTGCTAAGCGCCAATTGGTGTCCGCCCTTTGTTTTGAATCCAATCTCAATGAGCCATTTGCGAATAGTTCTGCCACTATGACCTTGCTCAGCTACTCGCTTATACATTTCTTTGACCACCCAAGCTCGCTCAGGATCAGGGACAACTTCACTAATGCGATTGTTGTTGAGCACATTCAAATATCCGACAGGTGCTAGCCCTGGTCTGATTCCCATCGCACATTTTGCTCTCAATCCTCTCCTGACATTGACTCCACGATTATCATTTTCAAGTTTTGCCTGACTACATAAAATCATTAGCAAAAACTTTTCATTCGGACTGTTCGTAAAGCTTTGAGAATAGGTTTGGATTTTAACTAATTTTCCTTGATCCATGAGGTCAACTAAGGATCCTAAATCTCCAGCATTACGACTGAGACGATCGGGTGCCCAAGTCAGAATAGCGTTATATTTTTCCTCTCTGATCTCTTTGAGTATTTCAACAAACTGTGGTCTTGCCCCAGAGGCTTTAGCCGAATGACTCTCTCGCTTGGTTTCAACAATATTGATACCTTCACGATCTGCCAAGGTCAGCATCTCTTTAATCTGTGAGTCAATAGACATGGTCTGTCTCTCATCAGACTCTGAAGATTTACGTGCGTAGAGACAATATTTCAAATCAATCATTGTTTTCTCCTTTCTCGTTAAATAATTGGTGTAGTCTTTTTACCGCCCAGCTTAGTTCATCAATGTACTTGTCTTGCCCAGTTTTTTCGTAAAACCTGATGGCAAATATGCATTGATCAAGAACCTTGATGGCTTTTTGAATTTTGTGATCTGGTATTGTTTCTTTCATCAAGGACACAAGGTACCGCGATTTTCTGGTAAGTCTAGCTGTGGAATCGAGGTTGTTTGGCATCATTTGCCAACCTCTTTTTTGAGTCTCTTGCTACATTCAAAAAACTTATCAATGAATTGTTTATCGCCAGTTATGAGGTAACGATAAAAATAGTATTCGCATCGCTTTGTGAGTTTGAGCAGTTTGGTCTTGTCCATACAATGACAAGGTACCGCGAAAGGTTGGAAAGTCTAGCCAGGGAATTGTGAAGATTGGGATAATGTATCAAAGAGCTGAATAAGCTGTTCTATACTTACATCTTTCAAATTCCACTTCGCCACAATGCCATATCCTGTGCCACTTGGTAGGTGTTTAGTTTCAATCCCAAGTACCTCTTGAATAGCAGTAGTTACTTGTTCCAATCTCTCTGGATTATTGCACCAGAAGTCTAGAGTTTTGCCAGCTATGCCACCATTCACGCCAATAGTTACAGTCAGAGCATTTTTCTCTTGGTCAGAGTAGGTGAAGTAAAAGTTAATGTTTTTGGGAGTTTTGCGACTCGATAAACCTTGAATGGATATTCCACCTGCTGAAATGTCAGCACTTAACTGCATAATGTTTTGCACAATTGGTTGTACTTGTTGCTCAAAAGCTTGAATGAATTCTTCATCAGAAATAACCGTTGAGCTCACTTGCTTACTGCTCACATCTTTTTTGACTTGAGCACCGTAAATCTTCGGGATGAGAATTTCAAAACTATCATGTTGGTAGTACTCCAACTCCACACCGTAGATATCGAACTTGCTGTTTTGGTTCATGTAGACGATTAAATCTTTGAGCCTATCTTCCATGTTGTCCATCAGCACTACAAATTTAAAGTTGCCTTCGTCTAAGTTAAGCTTCATTTGCTCTAGTACAGTCTGCAATCGCTCATCATCAATACCAAAGAAGGTTTTGATCTTTTCAGTCGCTGACATGCTAAATTTCTTTTGCACATGACCATTGAGTTGGAGGAGGAAATCATCGAAGTCACTTAAACTTTTCCAAAGAGATGCCCCATAATCCAAGACTTGAGCAACCACTGTTCTCTTGTCGGGATTTTTATACAGCTTCGTTTCTACTAAATAGAGTTGACCATCCCCATCAATACCGACTGCATCTATGGGCCCACTAGTCGTCCCAAACTCCCGAGCAAGGATGAGTAGTCGAATATCATCTTTGATGTCGTACAGAGGAATACTCTCTGGGTTATCGTAAATGTAAGCTTGCAGTTTGTTCTCCAAACCGAAGCTGATTTTGTCTAATTTAGTGGCGTTTCTCCCATTTTGGGAGACTATGATTGGCATATTTCTTGGCTAAATGATAAGCCAGAGTTAGCATAAAAGCAAGCTCAATACCAGGCTAAATTGCTAACTCTCACTAAGTGGAGTGAAAAGCCTTTTCACTAAACAATTAGGGCATGAGAAAAAATGCCAAATTGTCCAAAGTGCTTGGCAAGAAAGTCCAGAAAGCTCGTAAAGAAACTGGTTTGTCACAGGAAACAGTTGCTTTTAAGGTTGGTGTCAGTCGTGCTTACATGGGTTATATCGAGCAGGGACGCAATGCTCCATCGCTGGATGTGCTACAAAAAATTGCTAAGGTACTAAAAGTAAAGATTAGTGATTTAGTTTAAGCAAATGTCTACTGAGCTATATTTAGTCAGGTTTTCGTAGAATCTTTTCCATTGGTCTACCTTTAGCAATTTCATCAATGAGTTTGTCGAGATAGCGAATCTCTCGCATAAGCGGTTCTTTGATATCTTCAATTCTTACCCCACAAATAACACCCTTAATCAGGTTTCTGTTTGAGTTGAGTGCTGGTGCTTTTTTGAAAAAGTCTTCGAAGCTTGTAAGTTTCTCAAGGTGATGATTAATTTCTTTCTGCGTGTAACCAGTCAACCAACGGATAGCTTCATCTACCTCAGCCTTTGTTCTACCTTTTCGCTCGACTTTGGCAACATACAAAGGGTACACACGAGCAACGCTCATTGTAAACAATTTGGTGTTTTTGCTTTGTTGCATATGTACTACTTTACCATCCATATGGGTCATTTTCGAGCGTCCTAAGATTAAAATCTTGGCTTCTTCTTTTGTTTCGGAGCACTGCTGCTCTAAATCCACCTGGTACTTTTATAATAGACGGACCAGAGTACTTACTGATACTAGTCGGAGTCGAATTATTTTTCGCATGCTCCATCACTTGCAATATGAGCAGCGTAAACGCATCTACCAGGTCATCATGTTTTTCAGCCCCAAAATTGACAATCTGATTAACTAGGTCAGTAGAACCATGCTGTGGAAAGTGAATAAGACCCCTTTTTATCCACCGCACAACTAATGCAAGTCGTTCTTGCTTGCTCATTCCACCCACTTGCACTTCGTGAGCATTGACACCTTCCTCTTTGAGTTGTTCTACTAGTGATCTTTGGTAACCAGTGCTTTCTACAAACAAATGTGTTTCGGGGTAGTCTTTATTGAAATTTTCTAAAAACTCAATTGTCTCTCTGAAGTTTAATCTCAAGTTGGTAGGATTGGGATCAATGAAGATGTGATAATCGTCTTCATTTTTATACACAGGCCCAGAAACAACTGCTGTATAGTCTGCTTTATCGTCTTTACTGATTGCTAGATCAATTCCAGCTGCTTTGTACTTAAGATACGGTTCCCAGCCTTTTGGCTTCTCGCTGTAGTACAAAATATCTTCATATCTAATCAACTGGTCTTCTTCAGGAACAACCTTGAGCATGTATTCCTGCATCCAAATTCTTTCATCGGCTACCCGTTCCCGTAGTTCTTGAATTTGATCCATTGATGTAAATTTTTCAGGCCATGCTATTTGTCCTTCATCATTAATAAGAGGAACAAACAAATATTTTCCCGTCATATTGCCAGATTTCATCCGTTCAATCAGTGTGCTCAACAACGAATTAGGATGAAGGTAGTTGCCCACCATGATTATTCTGGTGTTTAAGTCTCCCAGCGGAGCAATTTCACTAGCATACAGGTTATGGATTCGCTTGCGACCTTCTTTGGTTTTGATCGTAGAGGTGTCTTCGATGTCATCACAAATAATCATGTCAGGTCGATACTGCTTATACCGCAAACCTCGAACACTCTGATCTATGGAAACTGCTGTGATTTGAGCACCATACTTCGAAAATTCCAAAGTCATAGCATTCCACTTATCATTCGTCTCTTTGAATGGCCCAAGGTCATTTCTGAGCAACTCATTGGCTTCAACTTCTGCTTTGATAGAGGCCATGTGGGTGCGAGCTTGCTCTTGCGTTTGGCAGACCAACAGCACATGTTTTTTATGATGAGCACCCATGATGAACCACAGTGGAGCAATTGTGGTATAGAGCGTTGATTTGCCAGACCCTCTAAAAGTAATGTTTACCACAAAAGAGCAATCTTTGTCTTCAACTATCTGCAACATTTGATACTGAAATTTGGCAAAACCGTAACCAAAGTAGTGGGGAAAATACACAGTAGCAAAATACAGCGCACTTTCTTTGGTTAAGCTGGCACGAACGAGCGTGTCTTTGGCAATTGTTTCCATTAACTGGCTATTTATTAGTGTTGTCGTCATGATTTGTTCCTTTCATAATTAAATTTGCGTTTTCGAGTGCTTTTTTAATTAACTCTTCCTGATCTGGTGTGAGCACCTCATTTTTCACTTTGGCAGTGATCTCTAGCTTATTGCTGTAGGCAGAGTGTCTGTGGTTTAACCAGTAAAAAATTGCAGAGATGTTGCGATCTTTAATAGCAGATAAAAGTTGAGATTCAGTTAGATCATTAATCAGTGCCACTCCTTCCGCTAAAGCTTTATCCGCCAGCTTGGCAAATTCTGGGTCTTCCTCCCTCCAGCGGTAGTAGGTCGAACGGGCTATGCCCAGCTTTTCACAGCACACCTGCACCACTGGGGTCTTCTGGAGCTGTTCTAGCATGAGTTGTCGATTGATAGCAGTGCGGTCTTGTAGGTCTTTATTCATGAGATTCCTTTCTCACGGTTGCCTTTAGCCCTGTTAAACGCTCCCAGCGGTCAACTGCAACTTGGCAATATTCGGGCACAAGCTCGATGCCAATGCATTTGCGAAGGGTTTGCTGGCTGGCAAGCATAGTAGTGCCACTACCCAAAAATGGGTCGTAGACTGTGTCGCCAATTTCAGTGCTGTTGAGGATGAGTCGCCGAATTAAGGTGACTGGTTTTTGAGTTGCATGCCATTTACTTTTCTGTGGCTTGGGAGCAAACAGTACCGACTTGTCTTTGGCTTTGTGGAATTTATGAGTGCCATGCCAGCCATAAAGGCAGAGTTCATGCATGGGCAAGTAATCCAACCTACCGATGACTGGCTGAGATTTGACCCACACCAACATCTGCGACACCTTGAATCCTGACTGCAACAGTCCTTGTCTCAGAGCAAAGACCATCTTGTCTGAGTTCCACACATAGGCTGAGTTTTTCTTGGCTAGAAAGGGCTTGACTGCCTCTAGCCAGTTCTGTGTGAATTCGGCATACTCCTGATCAGATTGCAGGTGATCATTCACAAGTGACTTGTGTTTGGATGGATTAAGTGACGAATCAGCAATTGCGACCCCATATGGAGGGTCTGACTGCACTGAGGCAATACTGGTATTGCCAACTACTTTTTTGACAAACTCTTTGTCAGTGCTATTACCACAGGCGAGGACATGCTCGCCGAGTTGTAAAATCATACCTGGTTTTATTTGCATAAAATTGCTTCCTTTCCGGTTAATTTTGTGTAACGGTCGATAATGACATCGCAGAAGACAGGATCGAGCTCGCAAAGGTAGGCTCTACGTTTTAACTGTTCACACGACACCATTAGCGAACCACTACCACCAAAGGTATCGAGCACGAGGTCTCCTGGCTTGGTACACCGTCTTAACGCTTTTTCATGTAGTGACGGTAATTTCTCGGTAGGATGCAAGTAATCCTGCCCAGCCTTGCGTTTGACCAACCAAATCTCCATTAGGTCTAGAATGTCATCGTGTAGCCTGTTGCCAGTGCCTACTTCTTTGTTTAAAATCTCATTGAGATTAAGTAATTTAGGGTTGCGATACGGCTTGCCACGAACACCGTAGATAACTGGCTCATAGCATTTGTTAAACGAATTTCCACTCGTGGGTGAAAAATTATTTTTTATCCACAAACATACTCTCTCATGCTTGATGCCTAGCTCCATGTAGAGCGTTTGCAGTAGCCAAATCCAGTTTTGGTCCATGTAATAGAAGTAGTGAGCATCTGGCTTACTCACTGCAATCGCATTACTGATTGCATTGTGAAGAAATCGGCGATACTCTTCAGTTGACTTGGAATCATTGGTTTTGGTCGCTCCGTACTTACCTTTAGTGCTGACGCCGTTGGCATAATCCAAATCTATATTAAAAGGGCTGTCTGTGTAGACCATGTCGACCTTTTCGTTACCCACGAGTCGCTGAATATCAGAGAGCGAAGTGGCATCGCCACAAAGCAATCGATGTGGACCCAGCTGATACAAATCACCTGATTTGGTCCTTGGTTCAGCGTGCTGGATGACAGCCTGCTCAATATCAAAGTCATCATCCTGAATTTCCAAAGCTTCATCCCAGATTGCCGACAGGTCAGAATCGTCAAAGCCTGTTTCAAGCAGTACATCGAGCTCGAAATTGCGAAGCATATTTAGATCAAATTCACCCTGATTGCGATTCATGCGAAGATTTAGCTTCATCTCTGCTTCTAGTGGCAAACTCACACTGACTGTTGGTACCATTGCATACCCGAGCTTCTTTAAAATTTTTAGCCGTTGATGACCAGAAACGAGCGTGTACTCTCGACCAGAGAACATGTTAATTATTAATGGCTCAGTACAGCCGTAAATCTCCAAGCTTTTGGTCAAATCGGCTTCTGCTTTCTGTGACAAAAAGCGGGGGTTGTAGTCTGCTTCCTTTATCTGTTTGATAGGTACTTCAGTGATATGAAGCTCCTTTACTTTGTATGTTTGCTGAATGCTTTTTGGCATATCGCTCCTTTCATTTGCGGAAAAATAGATAAAAAAAAGACGCATCTTGAAAGGGAACTGTGTGTTCCACTTCAAAATGCGTCATTTACTCCGAGTCCGCACTCGTATTGTTCTATTCGAACAACATATACATACTACAACCTAGAAAAATCTAGTCAACATGTGATTAGTATTGACATAGAGACATGTACTGTTACTTCCATTGATATTGATAACCCAAGCTAAGCAATTTTGAACTATAATAGTAGTAATTTACGTAAGGTTACTATTATGGCATTCAACGAAGACACTAGAGTAAAAATTCCTAGCTTAATTCACTTGACCCGATTGGGGTATGTTTATTTCTCCTTAAAAGATAGTAGCTATAAAATTGATCCAGATACCAACATTGTTATTAATATATTTGAAAATCAAATCAGGGCAATAAACCCAGATGCCACTGAGGATCTTATTGCTCAAGAAATTCAAAACATAAGAGAAGAGTTGAACTATGACGATTTGGGAAGGGCATTTTACAATCGCTTAATTGGCAAAGGTGAAGGCAAACTTAAACTCATTGATTGGGATAATTTTTCCAAAAACTCGTTTCATATTACAACAGAGCTGACATGTAAAAATGGTGAAGACGAGTTTAGACCTGATGTAACTGTTTTTGTGAATGGCTTACCGCTATCTTTTGCTGAAGTTAAAAAACCCAATAACCAAGAGGGTATTAAAGCTGAACGAGACCGCATTCATACTCGTTTTAAGAATGAAAAACTTAGAAGGTTTATTAATATTACTCAGTTAATTGTGTTCTCCAACAACATGGAGTATGACGACACTGATCAACATAAGCTCATTGGTGCTTTTTATGCAACAACTGCCAAAAACTTTGACACGAGCTTCAATAATTTCCGTGAACAAAAGCGATCTGAATTCATCGATGACATCAAAGACATAGATGAAAAAACCGAAGACTTTATTATCAAAGACAACAACTGCCCAACAATCAAGCACTCGCCAGAATTTTTATCTAACAAAGATATCGATTCCCCAACCAACCGAATACTCTCATCTCTTTTTAGCAAAAATCGATTTAAGGAATTGCTTCGTTATGGTATCTGCTATGTGAATGAAGTTGACGAAGAAACGGGTAAAGTCACCATTCAAAAACACATCATGCGTTATCCGCAGTTTTTCGCTACAAAGGCGATTAAATCAAAGTTAGATGAGAACATGCTAAGAGGTGTCATTTGGCATACACAAGGTTCTGGCAAAACTGCCCTGGCATTTTATAACGTAGCCTCACTCAAAGATTACTTCGGTAAAAAAGGCATTGTTCCAAAATTTTATTTTGTAGTAGATCGTCTTGATTTAGCCAACCAAGCCAAAGATGAATTTAGCAAGCGTGGCTTGAAAGTTCATTCAATTGATAGCAAAGAAGCATTGCTGCAAGATTTCTCCTATAACGCCACAGCTGAAGGAATAACCGTTGTAAACATTCAAAAATTCCGTGAAGACACAATGACGCTTCGGGATAGTGGTTATAACATTAATGTGCAAAAGGTTTTCTTCATCGATGAAGCACATAGAAGCTACGATCCCAAAGGATCATTCTTAGCGAATCTTTACAACTCAGATAAAGAATCGATCAAAATTGCATTAACTGGCACACCACTGATTATCTACAAAGATCATGATCAAGATGGTGATGTCAAAGAAGCTTCACAAAAAGAAGATAATAAAACCACTCGAAATATTTTTGGTGAGTATATTCACAAGTATTACTACAACGACTCTATTCGTGATGGTTACACACTTAAATTACTTCGTGAGGAAATAGAAACTAGTTATAAAGAAAAAGTTCAAGGTGTTATCAGGGACATCAAAGTTCAATCTGGGGATATTAGCAAAAAAGATTTGTATGCTCATGAAAAATTTGTTAACCCAATGTTGGGTTACATAGTCAATGATTTTATAAACTCCAGAATTAGATTTGGTGAAAAAACCGTTGGCGGTATGGTTGTTTGCGATAGTTCCGATCAGGCACGAGAGATGTTTAGAATTTTCAACGAAACGGCAATTGAGCATAAACTGACATCTGCTTTAATTTTGCACGATGAAGACGATAAGGAAACTCGTAAGGGCAAAACCAAAGAATTTAAAGACGGCAAGATTGATTTACTGTTTGTGTACTCAATGTTGTTAACTGGTTTTGATGCTCCTAGATTAAAGAAGCTGTACTTGGGTAGAAAAGTTCGTGCCCATAATTTGCTACAAACACTTACCAGAGTAAATAGGCCATATAAAAACTTTAAGCTTGGCTACGTGGTGGACTTTGCAGATATTTCTGCAGAGTTTGAAGTCACCAATCAAGCCTATTTCCGTGAACTCAAAGAGGAATATAGCGACAATCTTGATAATGAAGATCCAAACAGTATTTTTGGCTCACTCTTTATGAGTAAAACTGAAATTGATCAGCATCTTGCTGATGTTCAACAGGCTATTGCAGATTTCACTACGGAGAATTTAGAAATTTTTAGTCAACAAATCTCTGCGATTGATGACCGCCAACAAATTCTCAAACTCAAAAATGCGCTTGAGTCAGCTAGAGATATCTACAATATTGCTCGACTGCTTGGCTACACAGAAATTCTAGAGAAACTTGATTTTAAGGTCTTAGCACGATTACTTACCATGGTGAGTGATCGCTTAAAGCTACTTAACCTTAAGGAAGCGATGAATGATGTCAACTCGCAGGAACTACTTAATACTGCGATTGAGAACGTTGTTTTCACCTTTACAAAAACAGGTGAGGAAGAACTCAGATTATTATCTGAAGATTTGCATACTATTGCTGGCAAAGTTCGCCAAGAACTAGACAAGAACATTCATAAAAAAGACCCTGAATGGCTTGAGCTGTACCAAGCATTTATCAATTTGCTTCAAAAACATCACATTGACCCAAATGCCGAAAGTATTGACGCCATGAAGTTTGAATCAGAACGACTCAAGCAGATCTTTGATCAAATTCGTGAACTCAATCGTAAAAATTCTATGCTTATTGCCAAATTTGCTGGTGATCGGAAATTTGCTGTCGTGTTCAAAAATGCAGTACCTTCTGGAAAAGTGAGTGAAAATCTTGAACTTTATGACTTGTTAACAAAGGCTAAGAGCAAAATTGATGCGAGATTGGGACAAAACCAGAACTTGCTCGCCAATACTGGCTATTTCCGCCAAGCTACAGGAGAAGATGTACTTGAAAGTTTCCAATCTGGAAGTTACAAGGTAGATGCTCAGACGTTGCGAAATCTCATCGATTACACAGCTGATGAATACATAAACGAATATCAAGGGGAATAAATATGAACAGCACTGATTTTTCTATAAAAGCAAAACAACTTATCGATAGCATTAAGGGCATCTGCGTCAATGCTGGCTTAGGTGGAGATGCTAATGAATATAAAATTGTTACTCAAAGTTTTCTCTATAAATTTCTCAACGACAAATTCTTATTTGAGGTAAACAAGCTTAATCCAAGTGTTAGCACCTACGATGACCTAAAAAATCTCAGTGAAAATGAGTATGAATTGCTGATGATCAAACTTGGCACTAAATCTGCACATCTGAAGCCAGAGCATTTGCTTGAGTATCTTTTCAAAGAACAAAACAAGTCAGGTTTTGCCAAACTATTTGATGAAACACTCAATGATATTGCTGTAGATAACTCAGATATTTTCTCGGTACACACGGCAGGCAATACGGAAATTCGACTCTTTGAAGAAGCGTTAATTCAAAGATCAGTCAGTGACAACTCAAGGCATGATGAAACAGCACGTCAGATAATAAATAAGTTGGCCGATAGTAAATTTGATTTTCAATCACTATTCTCTGCTGGATTCGATTTTTTCTCTACACTTTTTGAATACATGATCAAGGACTACAACAAAGATGGTGGTGGCAAGTATGCTGAGTACTACACTCCACATTCGATTGCCAAGATTATGGCTGAAATCCTTGTTGGTGATACCAAACCAAGCAACGTTACCGCTTATGACCCAGCAGCAGGTTCAGGTACTTTGTTGATGAACATCGCCTACAAAATTGGTCCTGATAAATGCACTATCTACTCTGAAGATATTTCTCAAAAGTCATCTAACTTGCTACGATTAAACCTGATTCTTAACAACCTCAGTCACTCTATTGACCACATTGTACAGGGCAATACTATTACTCAGCCCAATCACATCGCAAAAAAGTTTGACTTCATTGTCAGCAATCCTCCATTCAAAATGGATTTCTCAGATGATCATGAAAAGATTTCAAGTTTACCAAATGTAAACACCCGTTTTTTTGCAGGTATTCCAAATATTCCAAAGAGTAAAAAAGATAGCATGGCTATTTACTTGCTTTTTATACAGCACATTATGTTTAGTCTTTCCGATACAGGAAAAGCTGCAATTGTTGTTCCGACAGGTTTCTTAACTGCTCAGAGTGGAATTGAAAAAGCTATTCGAGAAAAACTAGTGGAAAAGAAATGGCTAAAAGGCGTGGTCTCAATGCCTTCTAACATTTTTGCAACCACAGGTACAAACGTATCGGTATTGTTTATAGACAAAGCCAACAAAGACAAAGTAGTGCTGGTCGATGCGTCTAAGCTTGGTACCAAGATCAAAGATGGAAAGAATCAAAAAACAGTTTTAAGTCGTGATGAAGAGCAAAAGATTATCGACGCGTTTAAAAGTGAAGCAATCGAAGATTTTTCAGTAGTCGTAGATTTTGATGAGATTAAAGAAAAAAATTACAGCTTCAGTGCAGGACAGTATTTTGAGATAAAGATTGAGTATGTTGATATTAGTAAGGAAGAGTTTGAAGTTAAGGTGAAAAAGTATGAAACTAACTTAAACGAATATTTTGAGGAATCAAAAACACTGGAAACAGAAATATTAAACAGTTTGAAAAAATTAAGATATGAATAAGTTTATTAGTGCAACTCAGTATTGTGTTTCGATATTTGATGGCACTCACGACACACCAAAACCTGTCACTAATGGTTACCCACTTGTGACTTCAAAGAATATTCTTGGTGGTACTTTAGACCTAACTAATGCCTACAATATTTCCGAAGATGATTACAATGCTATACAAAGACGTAGTGCTGTTTCTAAATGGGACGTCGTATTTAGCATGATTGGCTCAATTGGAGAAACATATTTGGAAAAAAACGAAATAATACCATATGCGATAAAAAATGTAGGAGTATTTTCTTGTAAAGATGAGCACAAAGCAAAATGGCTTTACTACTATCTGATTAGTCCATACTCGAAGCAGTTCATCAACAACTATTTAGCAGGAGCTGTTCAAAAGTTTCTCCCCCTCGGTACCCTCAGAGATTTTCCCGTAATTCCATATGACAAATCAAAACGAAATATTTTAGACCTTCTCTCAGCTCTTGACTCAAAAATCGAACTCAACAACAAAATAAATGCAGAGCTAGAAGCCCTAGCAAAAATCATCTATGATTACTGGTTTGTACAGTTTGATTTTCCAGATGAGAGTGGCAAGCCGTACAAATCTAGTGGTGGGAAAATGGTGTGGAATGAGGAGTTGAAGAGAGATATTCCGGAGGGGTGGAAAGTACAAAGACTAGATTATATTGAACCAAATATAGTTACTGGCAAAACACCTTCTACTGCAAATTCAAGAAATTTTAATGGAGTGACTCCATTCATCTGTATTACTGATTTAAGACAAGGAATGCATGTAGTTAAAACTGAACAGACTCTTTCAGAAAATGGTGCGCGCTTACAAAAGAATAAATTTATACCTGCAGGCTCAATTTGCGTTAGTTGTATTGCTTCACCGGGTTTGATTGCTTTTACAACTAGAGATTCACAAACTAATCAGCAATTGAACTCAGTAGTAGTCTCCAAACCATATAACCGATATTTTTTATATTTTTATCTGACAGAATACTTCAAATATTCTAAGGCTAAAACAGGAAATACATTTGCTAATATGAATAAAGAAGATTTTTCATCGATTTTGGTTATCAGACCAAAAAATGAAGTGCTCAAAAGCTTTTCAAAAACTATAGAGCCAATGGGTAATGCGATATTAAATAATTTATATGAAAATGATAGATTGGCTAAACTTCGTGACTGGTTATTACCCATGTTGATGAATGGGCAAGTTACAGTTGGAGAGATAAATGAATAAGGTTAATAAACAAAAAGTGAGTTTTTTGTTTGGTTCAGGTATTTCTATAGAATTAGGTTTGCCGAGCACAAATCACATAACAGAAATAGTACTTACGGGCAAGCAAGAACAAAAAGACAAAGAGAGGCAAATATACAAAGGATCAACAAGAGCGTTTTATCTTTGTTCTTCTAACGATGCTGCGTGTTACCAGCAAATGGATGAAGAAAGTCGTCAATTAGTGAGCGTGATCGTTTCTTTTCTGAATATGTGTTCGAGTTATTTTGATAACCCAAATTACGAGCAAGTCTATGAACTAGTTTATCAAATTCACTATTTTCTGACAGAAAATCCCCAGAATCCAGCAATGAAGGTATTTGTGTCAAGTATAACGCCTTTCTTAACACATCAAATCTCTCAATATAACCAAACGACTAATTTTCCAGAAAAAATAGCTGGCTTACCAGAGCTCTGCTATAAATCAATATACTATATTGAAAGTATTGTTGAGCAACTTATTAGAGAGGGTTGTGACGGACTCAAAGAGAAAGATTTTGAGCATTTTGGATGGCTGCAAAAATCGATTGAGAAATATGAAGTACAACAAATTGCAACATTAAACCACGATTTAGTTCTTGAGACTTTTTTTGATAAAAAGAGCATAGAATACTCAACCGGTTTTGAAAAAATAAATGACGACAAATCACCAACTTATCAATTTAACTGGAAGTCTAATAAAAAACTTCCTCTTCTTAAGTTGCACGGATCTATTGGCTGGAGCGTATTCCAAGACAGGAAGGTATCGAAAATTATATATCGAGATATTCAGAATTGTGATGTTCGGAACGGACATTTTGAATTGAATGGAGTTGCAGACTTGTCGGAAAGTGCTCAAGATTGGCATTCTATGAAGGTAATGGGCACTGATAGTAAGCCAAAGAAATATTCGCAATCTGTATATCTTGATCTTTTTCATCATTTTTTAAATTATCTTGCAAATTCTGACATTTTAATAATTGCTGGATACAGCTTCGGTGATCAAGCTGTTAATGACTACATCTATGAGCAAATGCTCTTGAATGAAAACCTGAAAATTGTTGTTGTACACCATGAACCAACCCAAATATTGGATAATTCTAAAATTTTAACAGAGGATCGAGTATTTTTCGTTAAAAAAGCAATTTGTAAAGATAGTTGTCCAAGAAATTCTCAACCTTTGAATTTTGTAGATATAGAAAATGCCATCAACACTTAGAAGGTTCACCCTCCGCCCATACCAACAAGAAGCCGTTCGCAAAATGCTTCGCCGCAAAAACCAAGAAGGCAATGAGTTGGTGGTGATTGCCACAGGTGGTGGCAAATCACTCATCATTGCGGAGTTTGCTCATCGTTTAGAAAAACCAGTACTCATCTTACAGCCAAGTAAAGAATTACTAGAGCAGAATGTTAACAAAATGCTTTCGTATGTTTCTAAAGATGAAGTGGGGGTTTTCTCAGCCTCAATGAATAGCCGCACCATCAACACTTTCACTTTTGCCACTATTGGCAGTATTTACAAAAAACCAGAGCTCTTCTCTCATTTTGACACAGTAATTTTAGATGAATGCGATTTGCTTTCACCCAAAGATTACAATAGCATGTACATGCAGTTTTTTCGTCAAGTGGGCAGTCCTAAAGTATATGGACTGACTGCTACTCCGTTTCGCTTGGAAACTTTTGTGAGGAAGTCAACCTATGGTTATGTTGAATCGGTAACTGCCACCAGATTGATCAATCGAATGAGAAATCGTTTTTGACATCGGGTCATTACCAATGTGAACTATGAAGATTTGCTCGCTGACGGCTATCTTGTACCTTTAGAATATATAGATCAGACAATTTTGTTACATCATCAAATCCCTAAAAACTCTGGTTCAGATTTTGATCTTGATGCCTATGTAGAAATGATCGAAGGTGTGAGCTATGGCACTACGAGAAAAATTCAACAATACGCAGATCAATTTCATTCTGTTTTGATTTTTTGCTCAACAATTAAACAAGCCACGCAATTTGCTGATTACTTTGGCGAAGACGCTGCTGTAGTCACCAGTGAAACCAAAAAAGGTGAGCGAAACAAAATCATCACAGCGTTTAGAGCGGGTGAATTAAAAATGGTTTTTAATGTTAATGTACTTACGGTTGGTTTTGATCACCCAAGTTTAGACTGTATAATCATGCTGAGACCTACTAGATCGATCAGGCTTTATACACAAATGATGGGCAGAGGTACTAGGTTAGCTGAGGGAAAAGAAAAATGCACAATAGTTGATTTTGCGGGTAATGTCTCAACATATGGTAGGCTCGAAACACTTCAGCTTGCAAAAATTGACAGAAAATGGGAGCTTATAAGTGAAAAAGGATCATGGCATTTACAAGTGTTAAATAGTTTTAGGATTAGGAGATGAGAAAAATATTATTTGTCTGTTCAATAATCTTTCTAGCATTCCTATTAGGTAGATTTTCTACTCCAAAATCAGAAAAGTTTTCCAGTCAAACAGAAATGCCTCCTGTAGAAACCGATTCTAAAGTCAAGGAAAAAGATTTTCAGCCACTGTCTCTAGATGTCACCTATTTTAATTATGATGATATTCGTTGGGGTTCAGCAGATCATTACAAAGAATTTGAGAAAGGTGATATTAGACAGTTTAGTCAGTTGGCACTTAACAGCGCTGTTGTTTATCAGTCATATCCATCTGTAGAAATTACGCTCACTGAATATGACGACTCAATTAAAGAAATAAAGGCGCTCCCTCTAGAGGAAGCAATTAGACTACTGAAAGAAGATTGTCCTATGGATTGGCCAGTAAAAAGCGCAAGAGAAAACTATCAAAAATATGGGTCCTTCTCAACCTATACACTTCCAGAACAAGAAATTTTTGAAGTTAAGCATTTTGATGTTGATGGCGATAATAAAAAAGAAACAATAGTTCATAAAAACTACAACTGCCGTGCTGACGGAGGTTCAATTAGTGCTGATATTGTTAAAAATAATCAGATCATTTTTTCAGCTACAGGCGACGATGCAATGATTTTTCCGGCAGATACCAACAATGGTTTTTATGTTGAGCAAAGATTAGATGATGACTCAAGACGATGTTGTCCAACTGGCTTACTAAGGACGCGTTTTGTTTTTTCAGAAGGTAAATTCGTGCCTATTTACGAGCAAGAGGTGAAATATGTGCAAGTTAAAGAAGTTAATAAATAATCTCTTGTAGTTTTCTCCAAATCTCCACCATCGCCCAAGTATCAAGTTTGCAGTACGTCAATAAATTTTGTCTGATCTTCTTTTTTGCTTCAGCAGTTAAGTTTCCATGCACCATCTCATACCAAGCCAGCATAGCTTTGGTTCCCTCGCCAATTTCTAGTTCTTTGTAACTCAGCTCAGGACACAATACTGGCAAAACTTTTTTAATTGAAGCACTGCCATGAAAACAATGGTCGACATACAAGCCATCTTTGAAAATATCCATTAGGTCATAGACTCGCTCATTGATGCTTTGCAGTTGTGGAGCTAAATCAGGGCATAAAACAGCTAGCTCATCATTCCTGCCACACTCAAAGCCTTTGTTCCAGACAATCACTGAGCCAGTCTCGCCAATGACATTGCACAGCTCTGTAGCTAGATGTCGTGCTGGATCGCCAGATTCTGTGGCTAGACACTCGTAATGTTCAAAGTCATCGCTACCAGGATGACGAACTACATGGATGGAAAACTGTGTGACTGCTTGCTGATACGGCTTGTAGCCATCGTACATGGGTAGGGCTTCACCATAGGTTTCGTAGTCTAAGAAGTAGATGGGATATTCCAGTCCACTTAATTCTTCTGTAATCGCTTCGTGATCGATAATCGGTTGGTTTTGTCTGGCGGATTGAATTTGCAGTCTTTGCTTATAGTTACTGGTAAACGTATCGGGAATATCTTTGACCAACTTCACTCCCATATCCAGGAGTTCGCGGTATTGTTTCTTGCTGGCTCTACCGAGTTCATAGATCGAACCATCGGGTAGATTGGGGAAACATTGGTCAGGATAGATACAGGTGCCTGGATTAAAACAATGCTCGTCACTTGGTTCTTGTTCAAGTCGCATCACGCCCCATGCTTCAGATCTGAGTTGATAAACCTCATCTTCTTTTTTGGCGATGTGATCCGTCATGTCTTCCACGATGAAGAGCTCATTGATATCAATCTCCCCAGCTCGCTGATAGTCACTGTTGACTCTGACTAAATAGACTTTGTTAATAGGAAGTGTAGCTTTACCTACTAAGTACTGGAAGGTCACGTCATATTTATGCTCAGTATGAATCGTGGTGCTACTTTTGATTTCATATAGGTCATAGGTATTGTTCACAGTGTCATGAACCAACGCATCAATGCGCGACTCATAATTGCCATCAGTTAGAGTGGCTTCAAAGGTGAGTGTCGTGCCAGTAGGATACTGTGTAGCGACTTTCCGCTGTAAAAAATCTTTCGCTAATTTTTCAACACTGTAACCTTGCTTCATCGTGTGTTGGTCGTACAGGGATGGTGGTTTTGGTGGAGTATCACTGTGCACTGACAACCACATATGTAGTGGTGATTCTAGGTAGCTTAAGAAGAGTGATTTGGTCAGTTTCATTGGCTATTAAGGAATGTAGCAAGTTCTTCCTGTTCTTTATACAAAGCCATGTCACCTGAATTAGCGAATGCGTTTTGCTCAGCGTTTAGCCATCTGTTTGCTTTCATGGTCCCAACAATGTCAGTCATTCTGTTAATTCTGATATCGATAATCTGATTTAATCGATCAATTTTCTCCTTATGACGATTATAAAAATCACCGGAATTCTTTAAGTTATTCCAACTAGGCTGAATGTTTCTTAATGATCCTAGTGCATCTTCCCATGATTGAATGTCAGATGCAGAATAGTTTGGTGGCACATATCCTCCAAAATGTTGCACGATCACATGTGCTGGACAACCATTGATCTCACCTTGTACCTCAGCAATACCAATCTCTTGAAAGCGCTTGTCGAAAACAAATGCTTTAGATTCTGGAAACTCAAGCTGGTAATCTAGTAGTTCACTTGCTTCGTAATAGCCATTGCTTGGTGCCTCTCCCCAAAAAGTATTGTGGTAACCAACTTCTCTGATAGCTTTCTCCATCGTATAACCACTTGCAGTTGCCTCAAAAGAGAAGTCATTGTGTTCAAGAATTTTTACACCTCGTTTTTCTGCTGAAAGCTCTAATTTTTCATTATATTTGAGCGGTTTTAGACCTTCTTCTTCACGTTTCTGATTGAGTTTTTCAACGTATTCCTCTTTATTAAGTTTAATCCTGGCAGATTCTTCCAAATCGTTTGTGGTGTCATGCCAGTTTTGACTTAAGTTTTCCGCTTGTTTAGTGAAAGGATAGACTGACTTAATGTCATCTATGTTAAAGAAACCCACATCTCTGGAGTCTCGACTTCCAGTGCGGTTATCTCCCATGATAAATACTGAATTATCTGGAACAGTTACTTGCTGACATTCCTGCAGAAATGACTGACCGAATGTTGATCGTGCTCTAGCTACATATGGCTCCTTCTGTGGTTCGCCATTGAGGTAGAAAATACCATCTCTCAACTCCAAAGTGTCTCCAGCAACCGCCACAACTCGTTTCAGCCATCCTGATGGATCACCATATGTTTCCTCAGTAGCTTTTCTTGTCTTTTCATCTTCTACGGTAATAATGTCACCACGAGTTATGGTGTGACCAAAATATCGTTTTCCTGAAAATACGAAGCCATTTGGATAATTGAACATGTTCTGACGACCAACAACTTGTTTAGCAAGTTCTTTGGGATCTTTGCCATCTCCTTTTGGAAAAGTCGGGTGCATTGATCCTGTGCCAACAATCTCCATTTGGTATGGCACTAAACCAAGCTCGTCAGCAACGATTGCTCCCACAGAAAAATATCCGATTGACCAAACAGGGAGTAAAAACAGTAGTATTGGCAAAGAGATTGCTAATTTTTTACCAAGGGATTTGAGTGCGATTTTTTTGGAACTGTTCTTGATCTTCTTTAGCCAGACAAACCATTTTTTTGGTTGCCACACTCTAAGCAATAAATACAAAGGAAGAATTCCCAGATAAATGAAAAAGAGGAAAAAGTTGGTTAACTTTCTTAGGAATGAAGATTTCTTTTTATCAGAGTCATTTGATCTCATGGATAATGCAGTCAGAAGCATGGAAAAAACTAAAAAGAATCCGATTCCACCAAGTATATCCAGTACCATCACAATACCCCAGATATCTCCCTGCAGTGGGCCCTTATCGACAGTCGTTTGAAAGAAATTTGTTCCTACTATTACAATTGCCAAGAAAAACAGCATCGTCATCAACCATAGAGATCCAAAAAAGATTGTCGCTGATTTTAAGGTAAACTTATGCCTTAAAAAAGATTTGCTTTTATCAGGGTTAGCTTTCGTCTTATTTGCTTGTTTCATCAACTTTCTATTATATAGGTAACTTCTCAGAAAACGAATATACTATTGCTAAGTGATAGTTAGCTGAAGTTAACAAGCAAATATATCAAAATAGATCATTTATAAAACAAGACACTCCCTTTTTATAGTGTCCCATTTGTCCCGTTTTGATAGAATTAC
>CAYPPC010000014.1:15606-20835 GCA_964412435.1 uncultured Paludibacter sp. | reverse complement strand
TCTTCCACATCAATTTTGGTGCGCTCCAGTTTAATTTTATCATCATAGATACTCAGGGTTTCCACCTCGGCACCTTCAATTGTTTTTCCTGAAAGCATAAAAGAACTCAGCTTGGGCAAGCGGTCAAAAGAGGTAACATACAGCTCCATTTTGTGGTTGGCGATATAGGTACGCGCCTCCCGGCGTAACTCATCAATAACTACATGCAGGGGAGCAGTTGGCGGCACAATCCGCTTGTCGATCTCCACTTTAGGCCCATAGAGGTGATCTGCAAAGTTATACTCTGTCCGAACACCCTCCAGGTGCCTCCCCTGAAATACCAGCGGCAAAAGCAGCGGATTGGTTTTGAAAACCATGGAGTCTCGGCTATACTCTGGAAGTTGCAACAGCGAGTCGGCACGATGCCAGAGTGTCTCCCGGTCCACCAGGTAGAGCGAGTCAGACTCCTCATCGTAGTAGTCAAATATCACATAAACGGACCTTATCACTATAGAATCAATTGCCGCAGAATCAGGATGCAGTTCTTCCAGGTCAACAACCGGCGTGAAAATTTGCAGGGAATCATTCTCAATAACAGGATCGACATACTCATCCACAATATGCTGTGCCTGCAGAGTTGCAGTGGATGCTGCTAAACCTAAAAGTAAAAACGCAAAATAAATCTTTTTTAACACCTTCATATTATTACATAAAATACTCTTTCAAACGAATATAACACTTTCATTCAAATCCTTTGAACTTTCCCGGATCAATCATCAAAAAGTGTCGGAGAGTCCTCTTCCAGTCGCCGTATCACTTCCATCATCAGCACTTCCCGAAACAATTTCGATTTGCTTGTAATTTTGTACTTCTCGATATAACGTTCCAGCGCTTTCTGTTCCATATCATTAAGCATGAATACATGGCGGTGAACCCGTTTGCTGTTTCGGTTTTTTGTTGGAGTCAGTTTATTTTTTTTCGACATGGATGCAATAATTTTATGCAAAAATAACACTATCTCTTTAATTTACCGAAAATTATCAGCTAAAAAGTGTAGCTTTGCAACAAAGCCGGTTTTGAATTTGTTTATTTAATAAAACCCACCCCAAAGGTGGAAAATTAAAAACCAACACCTTATGGCTGAACATAACGAATTGGGCGCACTCGGCGAAGAGCGGGCTCAGGCCTACTTAATGCAAAAAGGATACCAAATCAAACATACCAACTGGAGGTTTGGCAGATTCGAGCTTGACATTGTGGCAGAGAAAGATGGCTGGCTCGTGGTAGTTGAGGTTAAAACACGCTCTACCGACACGTTTGAACATCCGGCAGAGGCCATCACACTCAAGAAGATTAAACGCATTGTGAGCACTGCACATGAGTATATCTTAAAATATGGCTGGAGCGGTGAAACCCGCTTTGACGTAATATCAGTGATTCCGCGGGGAAAGACATTTCGCATCGACCACATAAAAGATGCATTTTTGGCCCCGCTGGGTTAATGCTTTTTTAACTTTATTAGTTGAATAAGTTTCATTAATTTTGCAAATATAATAATCCGAAAGAACCGGTATAACAAAAATATATTATTCTTACTATGAAATCTACAGAAAAAAACGTAGCTGAGAAGCTGCTCAGTATCAAAGCGATTAAACTTCAACCCAATAATCCTTTTACCTGGGCTTCCGGGCTGAAGTCACCCATTTATTGCGACAACCGCAAAACGCTCTCCTATCCCACCGTACGCACCTATATCAAAAATGCCATTGTGCGCACTGTGATGGAGAAATATCCGGATGCAGATGTCATTGCCGGAGTGGCAACCGGTGCTATTGCACAAGGTATGCTGGTGGCTGAAGAGCTGGGACTGCCTTTTATCTACGTCCGCAGCAGTCCGAAAGGACACGGTCTTGAAAACCTGATTGAAGGGGATCTGAAACCGAAGCAAAAAGTGGTGGTAATTGAAGACCTGATCTCCACCGGAGGCAGCAGCCTGAAAGCAGTGGAAGCCATTCGTAAAGATGGCTCTGAGGTGCTCGGTATGGTGGCCATTTTCACTTACGGTTTTGAATCTGCATTTGCGCGCTTCGAAGAAGCCGGCGTAGAGCTGACTTGTCTGAGTGACTATGATGCAGCACTGAATCATGCGCTCTCTATCAACTACATTTCAGACGCAGATCTTGACACGCTGCGCGAATGGCGCAAAGATCCGGCTGCCTGGAAAAAACTATAATAAAGCTAGCCACACAAAATATGCAAACTTACGAAAGTGATATAAAAACCATCCGGCAGAGTCAGGAACAGGTGTTTGAACTGCTGGGTGATCTGAATAACTTCAACCGTTTTCAGGAAGCCGGTTCTGCTGAAATGGAGCAGGCATCAGCCTATCTGAAAGATGTTGAAATCACCTCAGATGAGATCCGGGTGGATGTTACCGGAGTGGGCAAAATTGGATTTCGTATCATTGAGCGCGAACCGCACAAGACCATTAAGTTCGAAACCAACAACTCACCGGTGGATGCCAATGCCTGGATTCAGCTGCTCCCGCTGCCCGACAACAGCACCAAGATGAAAGTTACTCTCAAGTTGAAACTTTCTATGATGTTGAAAATGATGCTCGACAGCAAGCTGAAAAAGGGAGTCAATATGATTGCCGACACCATAGCTGATGCAATCAACAGTCAAAACATTTAAGTTCAATACTAACCTGCCCACAACAGACGATTATGGACTCAAAAAGATTATACTACTCCATTGCTGAAGTATCTGACATGCTCAAGATTTCACAATCCAATCTCCGTTTCTGGGAGAAAGAGTTTCGTCAGCTCAAGCCGCGTCGCAACAACCGCGGCACCCGCTTTTACACAAAAGAGGATATTCAGGTGGTGAAGCAGATTATTTTTCTGACCAAAGATCAGAAACTGACCCTCGACGGTGCCAAGAAAAAGCTGGGTTCAAAACGGGATGAAGTGGAAGTGAAACAGCAGGTGGTAGAAAGGCTTACAAAATTGCCGGAAGCAGCACTCCAAAACCCGGGATTCTTATTTAAAAGTCTCAAATAAAGGATAAACTTCTAAAACCAACATGCCTTGTGTAAACTTTACCGGGTATTGTTGGTTTTTTACAATATGTCATCAATAGCCTACGAGAAATATACAGTACGAAAAATGATTCAGCTTTACTGCCGCAAAAAGCATAGCTCTGCCGGAAACGAGCTGTGCAGCGATTGCGACGCAGTAAACAACTATGCTCAGCAACGCCTGGACAACTGCCCGTTTGGCGACGACAAAGGCGCCTGTGAAGCTTGTGCCATCCATTGCTACAAGAAGGATATGCGGGAGAAGATCCGGGAAATCATGCGCTTCTCCGGTCCCCGCATGCTTATTTATCACCCTTTTGATTTTATCATACACTACGTGAAAGACAAAGGGAGGCGTGCCACACGCAGAAAAGACAGAAAATGATATAACAATAAAGAAATCGCCTGTTTTCGAACGAAAACAGGCGATTTCTTTATACTTTGATCTGTGAGTAAGGGCTTATTATCCGGCCGGTTTATCTTTCAGATTCAGTTTCTTTTTAACCAGAGGAGTAATATCCTGAGCTGCACCACCGGTATAAACTACCGACTGTGAAGCCATATCCAGTACATAGCTGATATTATTCTCTTTGGCAATATCGGCAATCGCTTTTCTTACTTTCTCCAGAATCGGCTCTGCCAGCTCCTGGTTTTTCTTGGCCAGGTCTTGCTGTGCCTGCTGATTCAGAATACCGATGCGGCTTTCGAGAGCCTGCAGTTCAGCCTGACGAGCTTCTTTGATGCTTTCAGAGAGAGTAGCCTGAGAATCCTGGAACTCTTTGGCTTTTGAGAAATACTCTTCCTGATATTTGAGAAGTTCTTTTTCCCACTCTTCACTGGCAGCCTGAATTTTTTTATCCATCTCATCCAGCTCAGGCATCAGAGAGATAAGCTCTTGCGAGTTTACGTGTCCGATTTTTTGGTTCTGTGCCATCAATCCCACCGGGAGAATAGCCAGCATAAATAATGCAATTTTTTTAATCATTTCTTTCTTTATTAAGTAAGTTTATTTATAAATTTTTTGTTCGTGTGTGTATATCACTGTATAATAAAAGCTTGCAAAAATATATATTTATTTTGAATAGCCCAAGTTTTTAAGCACTTCATCACTGATATCGATTTTGGGAGAGACAAAAATGGCGCTCATGGCTGAAGACTTATCAAACACCAGATCGAGGTTTTTCTTCTCACTGATTGATTTAATTGCTTCATACACTTCATCCTGAATGGGTTTCATCAGGCTTTCGCGTTTTTTATAGAGCTCTCCTTCGGGTCCGAAGTATTTGCGTTTTACCTCTTGTGCTGCTTTCTCTTTCTCTATAATCTCATCCTCGCGCTTCACTTTCATCTCTTCCGACAGGAATACCAGCTCGGTCTGATAATTCTTATAAAGCTGCTGCACCTCTTTCATCTGCTCGTCCACCTCAGACTGCCATTTTTTAGAGATCTGATTCAGCTGTTCGTTGGCACTTTCAAAGGCGGGGATATTTTTCATCACATAGGCGATATCAACCGATGCAAACTTCTGAGCCTGCATTCCAAAAACAACGGCTGCTATCAAACTAAGGGTTAATGCTATTTTTTTCATGTCTTATAGTTTTAATGCGTTATCTCATTTAATCACGCAAATGGTAATATCAAAATCTTTGCCAAACTCAGAACATCGTCTTACAATGACACAATAACATGCTTATTACCAGGATTAAAAGGATTCGGATAAATGCTGCAAGGTGCCTACAAGTCGCGACCGATCACAAAGTGGAACTGGCTTCCGTTAGGTTTGCTGTCACCTACGTGCGAGTCAAATCCGTAACCCCAGTCGATACCCATGATACCAAACATCGGGAGATAGATCCGTACACCCACACCGGCAGCGCGCTTCAGCTTAAAGGGATTAAATTCTTTGATGCTGTTGAAGCTGTTACCTGCCTCCAGGAAACCAAGCGCCCAGATAGTAGCCGACTGCTCCAAAGAGAGCGGATAGCGCAACTCCATGGTATATTTGTTATAGAGGTAACCAGCACGGTAGCCGCTGTCATCCATAGGAGTAAGCATACCGGTTTCGTAACCACGCATAGCGATATACTCACTACCGTAACCACCATAACCGGTCATTCCATCACCACCAAACATAAAGGTTCCGAGTGGCGTGCGGGCGTGTTTGTTGAAGT
>CAYPPC010000014.1:15275-15590 GCA_964412435.1 uncultured Paludibacter sp. | reverse complement strand
AGCACCGGTGTTTTTTCAATCGGCAGAAGCGGCGTAAATGTTTTGGCACTGAAATCCCATTTGTGATACTCGAGCCATTTGAAACGATCTTTATCAGTCAGCTCTGAATAAGGCTTCCCGTTAATTTTGCCGCCATTCAGAATAGAGTACGGTGGAGTAACTTTCACTCCCAGGGAGAAAGTAGATCCGCTACGGGTAAAGAGCGGGTTGTCAATGGAGTTCCGTCCTACGTTCACCGCCACACTGAAATCATTGAAGTCACCGTTTGTAAGTCGCGTGTCATAGGAATACCAGTCATTAATCATATAGCGCTGA
>CAYPPC010000014.1:4094-15265 GCA_964412435.1 uncultured Paludibacter sp. | reverse complement strand
GATAAGCTACCTGTCCGAAGAGCGTAAAGAAGTTATCAGGCCATCTGAGACGCATACCTTGTCCCACAGAGGCACCCATCACCCTGAAGTAACGTCTTTTATCAATCTCATTCTCGTAGCTGTTGTAACCGTAACCGCCATAACCGTAACCATACCCCATGGGGTCATAGCCATAACCACCCATGCCATAGCCGCCGTAGCCACCCATACCACCGTAGCCGTAGTATGGATTATAACCACTGCTGTACATATTTTGCATAGAGTTCATATAGCGGCGACTCATACCCGAAGTAGCTGAATAGTAGAGCGATACCGACAATGAGTTGGGTCGTTTTCCTCCTAACCAGGGTTCTAAAAATGAGAGACTGAAAGAGGAGTAGTAGTTACCGTTGGTTCGTGCGTCGATAGTGAAGGTTTGCCCCTCTCCCTGCGGCACAATACGGTATGTTTCCGGTTTGAAAATATTTTGGATGGCGAAGTTGGTAAACTTCAGCCCCACGCTACCCACCAGTCCGGCAGCTCCCCAACCGGCTGAGAACTCAATCTGGTCGCTCGATTTAGTTTCGAGGTTATAGGTAATATCTACAGTTCCATTCTCTTCGTCCGGCTGCATGCCTACATCTTTGTAGAGTTTCTCGTTATCAAAATGGTTCATTTGAGCCAGATACTGCAGGGAGTTAATGATATTGGTCTGGCTGTATAGTGCACCCGGTTTGGTAAAGAGCTCCCGGCGAACCACATTCTCATACACGCGCGTATTACCTGTAATTGTAATTTCGTTGATAGTTGCCTGCTTACCCTCGTGAATCAGCAGCTCAAAGTTGATGGTGTCGTTTACAATTGAGGTTTCAACCGGCAGAATTTGCGAAAAGAGATAACCATTGTCCTGATAATACTTGCTGATTGCCGTGTTTTGGTTGGTTTGCAAACGGTCCATCAACATTTTGTAGTTATAAGTATCACCCCGTTTAATGCCCAGCTTATCACTCAAAAACTCATGCGGATAGATGGTGTTACCGATCCAGTTAAAATCACCGAAGTAGTATTTTTCACCTTCGTGCACTTTGATATATACATCAACCAGTTTGTCATCATAATGCACCACGCTGTCAGAAATCACATATGCATCCCGGTAGCCATGCTCGTTGTAGGCTTCCACCACACTCAGCAGGTCCTCTTCATATTTATCCCGAATGAACTTTTTGGTCCGGAAGATATTCTGGATCTTATTATCATTCGTTTTTTTCATCGCTTTATCGATCTGATAATCTGTAAGCACTGTATTTCCTTCAACAAAAATCTTACGTACTTTGGTTTTCTCTTTTTTATCCACCTCGATATCTACTTTCACATAGCCCTCTTTTTCTGGATCATCCACCTGCATCACCTTGATGTCGGCTTGTGCAAAACCTTTTTCATCCAAATAGCGCTTTATCTCCAGTTTGGCCCGGTCAGACATATTGGGGCTGATCTGCTTCTCCTGCGTAATCCCAATTTTGGGAGTAAGATCCTCAATTTCGCTTTTCTTCAATCCCTTGAAACTCACTGCGGAAACTTTAGGCCGCATCTCGAGTTTAATCACCAGCCACACCAGGTCATCTTTGATTTTTGTGTAATAAATATCTACGGCTGAGAACATTTTTAGTCGCCAGAACTTAGTGATAGCCTGAGTAATTTCTACTCCCGGAGGGTTGGGTAAGGTAATCCGCTGCCCAACAGAGAGGCCGGAGAAATTGATCAGCATATAATCTTCATAGGTGTGAGCACCTTCTACTTGAATATCTGCAATGATGTACTCTTTCGGATTGAGATAGTCCAGCTCAACCATCTCTTCAGCTGCCACTGAATCAACAGCAGTTACAGTTTGAGCGGAAAGCGAAAAAGCTGAAACAAAAAAAAGACAAATCAGGATAGTGTATTTGTAGTGCATTGTATTTGATCTCTTCAATAAATGTGCGTGTGTAAATATTTTATTTTCCGAACCTTCTTTCGCGGTTTTGATAATCATAAATTGCCTCATAGAGGCTCTCTCTGCGAAAATCGGGCCAGTGAGTATCCGTAAAGTAAAACTCGGAATAAGCCAGTTGCCAAAGCAGGAAGTTGCTGATTCGTTTTTCACCACTGGTGCGAATCATCAAATCCGGGTCCGGGATATTTCGGGTAGTAAGATATTCTGATACAGTCTCCTCCGTGATATCATCAACTCCCATCCGTCCCTCTCTGACCGCTTCAGCAATCTGCTTCACCGCATGGGTAATTTCCCATTTGGAGGAGTAGCTGAGTGCCAGCACCAGACTCATGTGGTCGTTGTGTGATGTGTCGGCTATGCATCGGTTCAATTTGGCCTGAGCCCCTTCGGGCAGGCGGCTCAAATCACCGATAGCCAGCAGGCGGATGTTGTTTTTATTGAGCGTGGGCGTCTCCTTCTCAATGGTATCGATGAGCAGTTCCATCAGCGCATCGACCTCACCTTTGGACCGACCCCAGTTTTCAGTAGAGAAAGCATAGAGCGTCAGGTATTTCACACCTATTTCAGCGGCAGCTTCAGTGCATTCGCGCACCGACACCACCCCATTCTGATGCCCGTAAATGCGATCATAACCACGGGCTTTGGCCCAGCGGCCGTTACCATCCATGATAATGGCCACGTGCTGTGGTACTGTATCTTTATTTATCTTATCTTTAAAAGACATTCTTTCTGTTCTATTTCAAATCGTTTTATACTAAAACGGAAACCTCTTATTTTCTGCGGCTCTTCTTCTCCTTCTCCTGTCTCTGCCTTTTTATTTTATTGGCAGCCGGCTTTTTCCCGGAAGAGAAAGTTGTTTCCCGGCAATCGCAACCGCGGGTCCAGAAGTCATAGGTAAAACCAATAGACAGCGCCGATGTGAAGTCATTATTCATCAGATTATTATCTGTGAGCGGAGGGGGATTGTCCCACTCCTTCAACCCTTCCAGCCCGTCATTAAAAGCCAACCGGTTGGTGAGCTGGATATTAAAATTCATCCTGTCGCTCATTTTCCATTTGAAACCCACTCCAAAGGGAAGTGTCATACCGAAACTGGCTCCATCCTTGTAGTCGGGCATCAGCACCGAGCCTGCTCCTGCAAAGATAAAGGGTGAGTAACGTTTGCTAAAAGCTTTGTGAGGATTATTTTCCAGATCAAAGAAGTTAAACTCAGCCCATAAATCAATCAGGTGCAAAGAGTTATTCAAGCCGATCCGAAACTGCTCTGTTCCGTCCCGGAATTGATATTCACCTTTCACTTTTCCAAAATCATAACCGGCACGCACTGCCAGCCGCTTGTTTATACGGTAGCGAAACATGGCACCGGCGGTGCCACTCATATTTCCGGCATTGCGAAGCAAATTACCCGGATCGGCTATCGTATTGACATCACCTAAGTAGCTTATCAAGCCTCCCTGCACACCGATTTCTGCCCGGTACGGATCGTCCTGACTGCTTGCCATGGTGAAAGAAAACAATAAAATAAGGCTCAGTAATACGTTCTTTTTAATTTCGACTCTCATTCGTGATACTTTTATGCTATATCTAAACGTATTATTGAGCAATAAATTTTGTTCCCTCGATTAAAGTTGGAAGCAAAAGTAGTGATAATCTTTGTAATTCATCCTGCTTTGCTTCAAAACATCGGGCTGTTTTAACAATTTATTGCAAAAACTTAAGTCTGTTTTCGCAAAAGTAGAAGCTAAGCCCGAAGCCCTTTCAAAAGCATCAACGCTTCATCCTCTTTTTGGCGCATCTGCGCCTCCTGCTCTTCAGTTTCATCATCTTCACCGCAAAAATGCAACACTCCGTGAATCATCACCCGGTGAAGCTCATTTTCAATCTCCACCCCAAACTCTTCGGCATTGGTTCTCACGCTATCGAGACTGATAAAAATATCTCCCGAAATAACCTTCCCGCTGCTGTAGTCAAAGCTGATAATATCGGTAAAATAATCATGCTGCAGAAACTGTCGGTTGACCTCCAGAATTCGTTCATCACTGCAAAAAATATAGTTCAGCTTACCGGGTCGTTTGCCATATCCGGCGACTACCATTCCGACCCAGCGTTTTACTTTAGACTTATCCAGTGCCGGTGCAGCCACATCTTCCGTTAAAAACTGTATCATCCTGTCGCTGTTTATTTAATGAAAAAAGAGATATCCCAGCAAAATCGCTGCCGTTATACCCACAAAATCAGCCGCCAGACCAGCTGCCAGTGCATATCGCGTATTGCTAATTTTCACCGAACCGAAATAGACCGCCAGAATATAGAAAGTGGTATCCGTAGAGCCCTGAATGATGCTCGATAGTCGGCCTACAAAAGAGTCGGCACCATGCACTTTCATCGTCTCCACCATCATGCCGCGCGCACCGCTGCCGCTCAAAGGCTTCATCAATGCGGTGGGCAGTGCTTCCACGAAATCGGTATTGGCACCCAAAGCTGCTACCAGATAGCGAATACCATCAACCAGCAGATCCATGGCACCTGATGCACGAAACATACCGATGGCCACCAGCACAGAAACCAGGTAAGGGATGATGCCTACAGCTACCTGAAAACCCTCTTTCCCACCTTCGATAAAACTGTTGTAAACATTCACTTTTTTGCGTGCAGCCATCGTCACAAAGGTGACAATAATGGAGAGTATGATAAATGCTGCAGCAAAACTGGAGTATTCGGTGATCTGCTCCTGCGGCATATCCTTGAAGAGCCAAACCATCCCGCCAATCAGCGCGATGAGCGAAAGGAGTACCCCCATCACTACCCGGTTAAAAATATTGATTTTCTGAATGGCTGCCACCAGCAAAAGGCCGGTTATCCAGGCAGAAAGCGTAGCAATAACAATAGGCAAAAACACGTCGGCGGGGTTGGCAGCTCCAAACTGTGCACGATACATCATCACTGTCATCGGAATTAAAACCAGCCCGGCAGTATTGAGTACCAGAAACATAATCATGGGATTGGAGGCGGTATCTTTTTTCGGATTCAGCTCCTGCATCTGTTTCATAGCCTGCAGACCAACAGGTGTGGCGGCATTATCCAGGCCCAGCATATTGGCTGACATATTGAGAAAAATACTGCTCAGTGCCGGGTGATCTTTTGGGATTTCCGGATAAATGCGTGTAAAAAATGGCGCAACCATCCGTGACAGCGCATTAAGCGCACCGCCATGCTCCGCCACCTTCAAAATTCCCATCCAAAAAGTGAGAATCCCGGTGAGCCCGAGCGAAATTTCGAAGCCCGATCTGGCCGATCCGAAAATAGACTGCAGAATATCATTGAAGATGGCAGTATTGCCAAAAAAAATCATCTGTATTACCGCCACCACAAAGGCAATCAACACAAACGCTATCCATATATAATTTAAAGCCATAGTATCGTTTACTAAAACATCACTGGGATGACAATCTGCAAAATTACATTTTTTTAAGCGATTTCCCTACTGAAAAGAAAATTTATTGAATTTAGACCGTAAGACGGAAGTATTTATAAAAGAAAATCCTTCAGAAGCACTCAGCCCTGAAGGATCTCTTTCTAACAAACTAATCTCCGTGGTTTAGACAGTCTTAAACCACTCTTCGTATTTTTTCCCGAGTACCGGAACCGGCACTTCCTTGTAGTTCATTGCATTTATAATTCCCTTAATTGCAAGGAAAACTACAAATATCCATCCAAAAAGACTAATAATCCAGCCCAGGATAGGAATTACATTAATCACCATTAAAACCAGACTCGTAGCAACAATTCCGAGTGACTGGCGGATGTGATACTTTGCAAATGAATCTTTTTTCTCATTATTCATTACAAAAGCAATAATCAATCCCACAAAACTGAAGTAGGCTATAATTGCAATTGTTTTGTCTCCACTTTCGGCTGACTGAGTGTTAACTTGGTTTTCTTCGCTCATAATTCAAAAATAGTTTAGGTTATTGTAAATATCTCTGCTCGCCCAGACAAAGCATATAACTATTCAACAACACAACAAGCAATTTTGTTTTAATCACACACTAAACAAGCAGAAATAACTTCAAAGCACCTGACATTTCAAAATTAAAAACAAAGCAATTAGCTATTTAAGTATTTCGAAGAACGACCTTTCTTTAGTTATTCAAGCAAGCCCTCCAGCCGCAGGCTCAAACCCGGCAGGCCGCCCAACTTAATTTTAAATGTTTCAGTTAAGACTTCAATTACCTCCTCTTTGGTTTTTAGTTTGCGCACCTCTGAATTACCATTATAATAGTAAGTTTTAAACAGATTATTATTTAAGGTGTGCCGGCAACCTTCAGCACGAATTGACATACTTAGGTTTTCTCTGAAATTTCCACCGGGATAGGTGGAGGTGTACCAGTTGCCAACTTCAAAATCGGCGTGATTCTGCCTTTGCAAATCAAAATGATAAAGCGAGCGCCACTTACCGTCGTACTCCGACTGCATCACCAGTTCGTCTTCAGATTCAACGATTCGATAGGCTCCAAAGGCGCTCTCTTGCACCAGGTTTGTCTCGAGCAATAGCGGCACACAAGAGGCTGAGCTACCAAAACCAACATCAGTGATATAGTTGTATCCCTCCAGCTCAATCAACAAAAGCATATGGGTGCGTCGCCCTATTTTTTGTCCGCCGGAAACCACGCGACCGGAAAGCCCGCGCACCGTATAACCCAGCGCTTTGAGCACCTCCATAAAAAGTATATTTTGTTCGTAGCAGTAACCACCCCGCCCGTCAACAACAAATTTGCTAAACAGTGAATCGGCATCTAACCGGACCGGAATATCGAGCAGCGGATTCAGATTTTCAAACGGAAATGTATGCGCGTGACTCTCTTGTAGCAAAGTTAGCGTTTTCAGGTTGGGTGTAGTTACCGGGTCAATCCCGATCCGGCTGAAATAGCGATTTAATTGTTCTTGTGTTATCATATTGTAGTATTGCACAGAGTTTTAGCGTCAGAGAGGATTTTTCTCTTGACGGCGAAAATAGAGCTACTGCAGCAGTTTTACTGCATCACCATTATCTTCTTCGCATATTATATATAGTAACAGATTTATCTTAAATCTTGTTTTCAGGAGAGTTGGTTTTAACTCAAATTCCAGCCTCTCTACATTCATCAGCTACGAAAGTAAGAAATTAATCCAACAAAATTTGTACATTTGCATTCAAATTATTCAAACGATTTCTTCTGCTATGTTTATTGTTGTCGGATTAATGCTACTTGGAGTTATTGCCGGACGCTTGCTGCGCCGCCAGAGACTGCCCGGTATTCAACAAGTGATAATGGCGCTTATCTGGCTGCTGCTTTTTTTATTAGGATTAGAGGTAGGCAGTAATCCTGAAATTATCCGCAATTTTCATACACTTGGGGTTGAGGCAATCCTCATTTCTTTGTTAGCGGTGCTTGGCAGTGCCACTGCCGCCCTTTTTCTTTGGCGCTGGAGCGCAAAATCTGATAGAAAAGAAGAGAAGAAATCATGAGAAGCAGCCTGATTATTATATCTTTCTTTGCAATAGGCATTTTATTTGGTCTGTTTCAACTGCTCCCGATTAATATTGAAGAGAGTCGCCTCAGTTTTTATGCTTTAGGAGCTTTGATGTTCTTTGTCGGCATCAGTGTGGGGCACGACTCCAAGGTGCTTCAAAGCATTCGCTCTATTAATCCGCGACTGGCCTTGTTACCACTTGCAACCATTTTAGGAACTTTTGCGGGTGTGCTTGTAGCCGGCCTGCTGCTTTCACACCGAAGCAGCACAGATTTACTCGCTATCGGTTCCGGTTTTGGCTACTATTCGCTGTCAAGCATATTTATCACAGAGTACAAAGGGGCTGAATTGGGCATTTTAGCGCTACTCAGTAATATAACCCGTGAAATCATCACCCTGCTATTTGCACCCTTACTGGCCAAACGCTTTGGTAAGCTTGCACCCATTTCAGCAGGCGGTGCCACTACTATGGACACCACCCTACCCATTATCACCCGCTACTCGGGAAAAGAGTTTGTCGTTGTCTCAATTTTCCATGGTTTTGTTGTTGATTTTAGCGTACCTTTTTTGGTTGTGCTGTTTTGTTCGATTTAGAGGGAGCGGCATAATTCGAATTATTTACACTGACGCATAGATTATATAGTATTTTCTTATTTTTTGGAGCAGCTTCCTTCCAACCTTTGCAACGTTTGAACGTCGCTCTATATCTCTTCCTCCCTAACGTGAGGCAGGCGAGAAGACAAGGGCATTAGGGCGTTCAAGCCCGTCGATAAAAAAACACCACAAACAACTAACTTGCATTACGACGGGAGATAAAGAGTATGCCAAACTCAAAGAGTGCAAACTCCTGCAACAAAATACTCTGTAAAAATATTTTCTCGCAATATCTCTTCAAAAAAATCACTATTCCGAATCAAAAACAGCAAAAACCACCCCTTTTCATGCAACATTAATGCAACTTTGATTTTATTTTTATTTTTCTTGCATTTTTAGTTGCACTTACAAAAACTTGTTCTATATTTGCAACGTGAATCTTTATCAATATCAACAAAATGAAAACTATTAGACTAATTTTACCTTTGCTTACACTTCTATTCTTAAGCTGCTCACAAACTGAATTCAGCAGCAATCCGGAAATTAAGTTGAACGATGGGTGGCAAATTGCCTCCTCTGAAACTGTTGCCGAGTCCGGCGATGCAATCTCAATGCAACAATTTAACACCGACAGCTGGTACAACATTCAACTACCCGCAACAGTTCTTGCCGGGCTCCGCCAAAACGGACTTTACCCCGACATTTACTACAGCAACAACATCGACACCATTTCAACAGCCCCATTTTTAAAGAACTGGTGGTATGTGAAAGACTTTGAAATTGAAGATTGGAATGAGAATGAGTTTTATACCATTACATTCGAAGGCTTAAACTACCGGGCCAATGTTTGGCTGAACGGTGAACTGATTGCCGATTTGAATCAGTTAGAAGGCCCGTTCCGCGTCTTTAACTTAGACATCACCGAACACGCTGCCGCAAAAAACCGCTTAGCTGTGGAGGTGATCCCGGCTGAACCAACATCACTAACCATCGGTTTTGTGGACTGGAACCCGGCAGCTCCCGACAACGGACTTGGTCTGTGGCGTGGCGTACTGATGAATCGCTCCGGAAAAGTTTCCATTGAAAACGTAGCCATCTACTCCGATCTCGATCTGGAGAAGTATGCAACTGCTGACCTGAGTATCGATGTTGAGCTGAAAAACCGCTCAGCAGAAGCTGTTTCAGGAAAACTGAAAGCTGTTGTTGACAAAAACATCCGTGTTGAAATTCCTTATGCACTCGAAGCGAACGAAACCAAGCGCATTGTACTCGATAAAGAGACCAGTAAAAAGCTGCGTTTGAAAAACCCACGCCTCTGGTGGCCATCCGGCATGGGAGAGCCTAATCTTTACTATGCTGATATTTCCGTTACCGAAAATGGCGCTGTATCACACAACAGAACCGAGCGTTTTGGTGTACGAAAAGTAGAGGACTACACTTTTGAAATCAGAGGCCTGACCCACCGAGGATATAAAATCAATGGTAAAAATGTACTGCTGAAGGGTGGTGGCTGGGTTGATGATATTCTGCTGGCTGACAGCGACGAAAAAGTACGCGTTCAGGTAGAATATGTGAAGGATATGAACATGAACCTGATTCGTCTCGAAGGTTTTTGGGGAAACAGCAAAGCACTTTATGATGCCTGTGAAGAGGAAGGAATTTTGCTGATGATTGGTCTAAGCTGCCAGTGGGAGTGGACCAGCTATTGCAACCGTCCGGAAGATGATTATATGTGTATCACTACCGATCATGACATCGATATGGTTGCGCAATCATTCCAGGATCAGGTAAAATGGGGTATGAATAACCCGGCTATCTTCCTGTGGGTGTATGGAAGTGACAAACTGCCGGTTCCGCAACTGGAAAAAGCACTGGACAATGCAGTTCGTGCATACGATAAGGAACGCGCTATTCTCTCTTCCTGTCAAAATGTGAAGAGTGAAGTTTCCGGCCCGTCAGGCTCCAAAATGTTTGGACCTTACGAATATGTACCTCCCGTTTACTGGTACACCGATACCCGTTACGGCGGCGCTTACGGATTCAATACAGAAACCGGACCCGGTGCTCAAATTCCACCGATTGAAAGTATTCGTAAAATGCTGAAACCGGAAGATATCGCAGATGTCGACGGCGAAGGCTGGCAATTCCACAACGGTCGTTTTGAGTTCCAGACCTTAGAGCGAATCCTGAACGACTACCACAACCGCTATTGGAAAGACGAAGACGTAGAAGATTTTGTATTCAACATGCAAATGTCCAACTACGAAGCTGTTCGCGCTATGTTTGAAGCTTTTGTTGTGAACCGCAACAATGGAGCCACCGGTGTGGTTCAGTGGATGCTCAACTCCGCCTGGCCCGAAATGGTATGGCAGCTTTACGACTGGTATCTCAACCCGAACGGAGCTTACTTTGGAACAAAAACGGCCAACAAACCGGTCAACCTGATTTACAACTACGGCGACAAAGGAATTTATCTGAGTAACGAAACCCTGAAAGACAAAAAAGTAACTGCTAAAATTGCAGTTTATGACATAAACTCTAAATTAGTTGAAGAGCAGGAGTTGTCACTTACTGCAGTTGCTGAAAGTGTAGAAACTGTTTACACCCTTGCCGACAAAAAGGATCTGTCAGAGGTTTATTTCCTCTCTATGCGACTTTTTGAAAATGGTAATGAGATAGCAGACAGCTTCTACTGGCTCTCTACCAAAGAAGATCAGCCCAACTTTAAGGAGTCAAACTGGTTCTATACGCCAACTACGGAGTACGCTTCATTCACTCAACTGAAAGAGATGGAGCGGGCAGAAGTTGACTTCAGTTATGCAATCAAAGCTGAAGGCGGGAAAAACATTGCTGCTGTGACCCTCACCAACAAGAGTGACAAAGTAGCATTCTTCATCGAACTGCGCCTAACGAACAAAGCAGGTGAAGGCATTCTGCCGGTGATGTGGAGCGACAACTACGTATCGCTGCTACCGGGTGAGACGCGTCACTTTGAAGCAAAATTCGGCTCAGATGAACCGACTGAAAACTTCGACGTACACATGAAGGGCTTTAACGTAAAATAGCCCCGGCCATTGGCCAAAAACCATAATTT
>CAYPPC010000014.1:394-4084 GCA_964412435.1 uncultured Paludibacter sp. | reverse complement strand
TCATATTATGGTTGGTCAAAACAGATTATGGAAAATAGTATTTTGTTTAAAAATATTAGCATTCTCTTAACATTTGATGGAAAATAATTTTAAATTTGAAGCAATAACAAATTTGAACATGAAAAACGTAATAGGAATAGACCTGGGCGGCACCACCATTGTTGGCGGACGCATCGAGAATGACACCATCGTAAAGAAGGTGTCACTCCCGACGCAAGCTGAAATTGGTGGAGAAACCACGCTGCAGGTACTTTTAGACGTTATCACACAGCTCATCAACCCCGAAACTACCGGAATCGGAGTGGGTGTGCCGAGTGTGGTGGACCGTGAAAAGGGCATTGTTTACAATGTTCAGAACATTAAAGGCTGGGAAGAAATACATCTCAAAGCGCACTTAGAAGAAACTTTCAACCTGCCGGTAACAATTGACAACGACGCCAACTGCTTTGCTATTGGCGAGCGCATCTTCGGAAAAGGAAAAGCCTTCCAACATTTTGTAGGGATTACCCTGGGCACAGGTGTTGGTGGCGGCATTATTCAGGCAGGCAGCCTGCTTGGCGATGCTAACTGCGGTTCCGGTGAGTTTGGTGAACTGCCTTACCTCGACTCCATTGTGGAGGAGTATTGCGGCAGTCGCTTTTTCCCAAGAGAAGCAGAAATTTCCGGTTATGAGGCTTCCGTTCGCGCAGCGGAGGGTGATCAGGCAGCATTGCAACTTTTTGAAACCTACGGCAAGCATCTGGCAGCCATGGTGAAGATGATTATGCTGGTGGTTGACCCCCAAGCCATTATTTTCGGAGGTTCCATCGCCCGGTCATTCCCGCTGTTTGAAAAGTCGCTTCGTGACCATCTGAACGATTTCCCCTACCCAAACTCGGTAAAAAAACTCATTCTGCTCGCTTCTGATTTGCAAGAGAGCGGAGTACTGGGTGCGGGCGCACTATCAATTAATAAACAAAATAAAATCTAATTCAAATCAATCTATTAAAAACACAAGGTAATGAAAAGAATTATTCTGACGATGTTTTTGGTAACTGCATTTCTGTTTGGGCATGCCCAAACCCGCGTGTTATCAGGAAAAGTGGTAGATGCTTCCAATGAGCCTCTACCCGGTGTAGCAGTTGTTGTGAAAGGTACAAGTACCGGAACAATGACCGATGCAAACGGCCTATTTAATTTGCCAGTTGAGAATCCGGCTGAAAAGACTTTGATCTTCTCTATGGTAGGCTTTATTTCACACGAAGAGCCGGTAGGTGCCGGATCTGTATTTAACGTAACATTAAATGACGACGACTTGCTGCTGGATGAAGTAGTAGTGGTTGGTTATGGTGTTCAGAAAAAGAAACTTCTTACGGGAGCAAACGTTAACGTAAGTGGTGATCAGATTGCTGAACTTCGTACCGGAACAGCCATGGAAGCACTGCAAGGTGTGACTCCGGGTGTTCAGATTACACGTAACCACGGAGCTCCCGGTGCAGGCACAAAAGTAACAATCCGCGGTATTGGTACTATCGGTTCTGCCTCTCCACTCTATATTGTGGATGGTGTAGCAGTTTCCAATATCAACTACCTCAACCCCTCGGACATTGAGTCGATCGACGTACTGAAAGATGCTGCATCTGCTGCTATTTACGGTGCACGTGCAGCCAACGGTGTTATTCTGGTGACCACCAAAAAAGGGGTTAGAAATACCAAACCCAATGTTAGCTATGACGGCTATTTCGGTGTACAGAACATGTACAAGAAACCCGCTGTGCTGAATGCTCAGGAGTATATGTATCTCTTTGACGAAGCGCGTCTGAATGACGGAGCTGCTCCCTACGACTGGCAAAACATGCTGGTTAACGGCAACAGCTATCTGAACAACAACTTCAGCACTGCCATTGGTCAGGAGTACGGACAACACGTATGGGACAAACTGCAAGCCGGCTGGACCGGAACCGACTGGGTGAAAGAGATGACTATGGCCAATGCACCCACGCACAGCCATTCACTCAACATCAACGGTGGTAAGGATGATGTGACCTATGCATTTGGTCTTTCTTACTTCGATCAGGCCGGTATTATTGGTGGCCATATTTCGGATGCAGGCTACAAACGTCTCACCATTCGTATGAACACAGAGATGGTTCTGTTCAAAAACAGCCGTCACGACATTTTGACTATCGGTGAAAACATTACCTATAACAACTCTCAAAACCGCTCGGTAGGTACGGGTGACATTTACTGGAACGACCTGCACTCAGCTATTGTAGCCAATCCGCTGCTGCCGCTCTACTACGACAAACCGGAGCTGCAAAAAACAACTAACGGATGGGCACCAACGCTGGAAGGTATTCACAGAAACCTGCATAACCCGGTGGCACAGCTCTATTATCGCCATAACTTTAACTGGAGCAGAGGAAACTCCATTATCGGTAATGCTTATGCCATTCTCGAGCCGGTTCAGAACCTGAAATTCCGCACTGCATTTGGTATCAACTCCTGGTTTGGACAATCACGCTCTTACAGCCCGGTTTACGGTTTTGCAGACACGTATCGCCGCACTGTTGACGGAGTTAGCCAGTCGATGTATGTAGGTGGCAACTTCACCTGGACCAACACACTGACTTATGATCTTCGTCGCGGACAGCACGCATTCAACTTCCTGCTGGGTAGCGAGATGCTAAAAAATGTGACAAGCGCAGAGATGAGTGCCTCCAAAGCAAAAACTGATTTCGGTTTACCTGAATATGCTTATCTGGACAACGTAAGCTCCGTAGAATCTGTAGGTGATATTTCTGCATCCGGTGGTGACTGGGCTGCTCAAGGTGGTGGTCTGATGTCTTACATGGGACGCGTATCATACAACCTTGCTGAAAAATATATGCTTGACGTGGTGATGCGTGCTGACGGATCGTCTAACTTTGCCAAAGGAAACCGCTGGGGTTATTTCCCCTCTCTCTCAGCAGGCTGGAACTTCTCGGAAGAAGACTTCATGCCCGACCTGGATTGGTTTACATTTGGTAAACTGCGTGCCAGCTGGGGTCAAAACGGTAACCAGTCAATCGCCAACTTTATTTATCTGTCAAATATCGCTTATCTCGACCAGGGATACTACTTCGGACCTGACAAACTGGTTTCCAGCTCAACAGCCGTTCCGGCCAACATCCCCAACTCAAACGTTAAGTGGGAAACTTCTGAGCAGATCAACTTAGGTCTGGACACCCGTTTCTTCAACTCACGCCTGGGCTTCACCGTGGATCTCTACCAAAAAACCACTAAAGACTGGTTAGTGAGAGCTCCGATTCTGGGTACTTCCGGAGCAGGTGCACCTTATATCAACGGTGGTGACATTCAGAACAAAGGGGTGGAACTGATGCTTTCATGGCACGATCAGGTGGGTGACTTCAAATATGGAGTTACTGCAAGCGGTGCATTTAACAAAAACGAAATTACACGTCTGGACAATGCAGAAGGTATTATTACCGGTAAAACCAACGTATTGGCACAAAACACCTCTTATGTTTACCGTGCTTCCGTAGGCCAGCCTATCGGTTACTTCTACGGTTACAAAACTGACGGTATCTTCCAAAACCAAAGCGAAGTGGATGCTTATGTTGACAAAAACGGCAACCCGATCGTAATCGGTTCTGAGAGAGACACGCCTCGTCGCCCGGGTGATGTTCGCTTTGTGGCCAGCAACGGTGA
>CAYPPC010000014.1:0-384 GCA_964412435.1 uncultured Paludibacter sp. | reverse complement strand
CGGGATCAGGTGAATGCTTCCGAGCACGAACAAGTGGACACCAACGGTGACGGTGTAATTGACGACGAAGACAAGCAATATCTGGGAAGCCCGCTGCCTAAATTTGAGGCCGGATTCCAACTCAACGCTGAATACAAAGGCGTTTACGTAAACACCACACTGACCGGTAAATTCGGTATGCAGGTGATGCAATCATACCGCGACTTTGCAGGTTTACCCATGGAGAACTTCCCCACATCAGCCATGAACCGCTGGCACGGAGAAGGCACTTCCAACAAGATGCCTCGCCTGAGCGCCGTAACGAATGCCAATAACAGCCTTGTATCTGACATTTACCTGCAGAATGCAGATTATTTGAGAATTTCCAACCTCACATTCGGTTAT
>CAYPPC010000013.1:0-20910 GCA_964412435.1 uncultured Paludibacter sp. | reverse complement strand
GACACCAAGCACAATTTGATTAAAGGCGGCTCCTGGATTTCCACCGGAAACGAAGTGACTTACCATTCACGCTACGCCTTCCGCCGTCACTTCTATCAGCATGCCGGAATTCGTTTGATTCAGTCGGATCACCCTTTGAAAATCCAGAATGCCGAGTATGAGACCGACCGCGAAGTGACTCTCTCGAGCGAGCTGAACTGGGGCGATAAATATGCGGCGCATACGGTATTCCCGAAACTGCTGGCCGATAAGGTGAAAGAGATCGCTGGAAACAATGAAAATCTGCGGGTGCTCGACCTTAATGCCGACACCGGACGGATGGCGTTTGAGCTGGCGATGACCTATAAAGATGTTACGGCGCTTGATTTCACGGCACGTATGATCCGCCGTCCTATTGAGCTGCAGGAGCAGGGCTTTATGCGTTATGTCATGAAAGATGAGGGCGAATTGCAACTCTTCCGCGATGTGGTTTTGGCTGATTTTGGCTTAGAAGCCGGAAAAGACCATGTACTCTTTATGCAGGCTGACCCGATGAATATCCGGGAGCGTTATACCGGCTACGATGTGGTGGTAATGCCCAATTTGTTAGAAGATCTGCGCGATCCGAAGGAGTTTCTGGCGACAATTCATGAGCGTCTGAACCCCGGAGCGTTGCTCTTTGTTGCTTCGACCTACGAATGGGACGAAGCAAAAACACCACGTGAAAACTGGTTAGGAGGCTTCAAGGAAGATGGCGAACCGGTAACCACTTTCGACGGGCTGAAAGCGGCTTTAAGTGCTAAATTTGAACTGCAGGGCGAACCGGTTGATCTGAAACTATATCAGAAAAAATCGAGTCGCCTCACTGAAGAGAAAATCAGTCAGCTGACAGTTTGGAAGTTAAAATAAAAGATTAGTTATATAAGAAGCGGGGATTTTCCCCGCTTTTTTATTTTAACCGGCGTAGTTACCGTAATCATTTGTATTACATCAGTTGTCTATAGCGGAGCAGCAAGGATATAGCCAAATATCAATACCGGAATTAGTATAAAGCTGATCACCAGAGAGATAATCATCATAATCCCAAAAAACTTAAAAGTGCGTTTCAGATTTTTGAACGCCTCATCCAGCTTGCTTTGGTTGTTTTCATAAATGGCCTTTTTGCTACGGGTGGAGAAGAGCAGCAGAAAGTAGCTCGGGAAAAAATAGAGAACAGCAAACAACAGGTAGAGGATGCCCATAAGGGTGAATGGCATGCTCAAACCATCCATGCCGTTGGTTAAAAAATCAAAGTCCTGGAACTCGGAAAACAAGGGCCCGATAATTAAAAATATAATGGATATTCCGAGCAAAAACAGAGCACCGATAATTCCTGCGATGGACAAAAACATAGACCAGCCGGCTGTGCTTTTGAGATCCCGCTTTCCATTTTCATTGAGATGCAAATGTTGAGTCTCAAGGGGGCTGTTTTCAGGTATTAACTCCCCAAATTCTTTATTCGTTTCGTTCATAATAACTTGTCTGTTTAAAGGTTAATCAGTTTGATGATAAGAGCAAAGTTAGAAATAAATTGGGATAATCTCCGATTTTTTCGGCTGTTTGCTAAATTTAGCGAATTTTTTCTTTATACTTCAGTGTTGAACGGACTTAAATTGGTATCTTTGCACTGTTTTTAGAAAAAACAGCCCGTTTTTAGGGGCAATTTTTAATAAAGGCATATTTTTAATAATCAACATATATTATGGCAGACAAAAAATTAAATTTATTGACTGATTTTCCGGCCGTGTCTGATGAGCAGTGGATGGAAGTGGTTACAAGAGACCTCAAAGGTGCCGACTTCGAAAGAAGATTGGTATGGCGCACCAACGAAGGGTTTAATGTAAAGCCTTACCACCGTGCTACTGACATTGACGGACTGAAAACAACGGATGTAAAACCGGGAACATTTCCCTACGTGCGCAGCACCAAACCCAACAATGATTGGCTTGTGCGCCAAAATATTGTAGTGGAAGATGCGGCAGAGGCCAATAAAAAAGCCCTCGACCTGCTTTCCAGAGGTGTTACATCGCTTGGATTCGACATCGACTCATCAGCTCTCAGTGCAACTTATGTAGCAGATCTGCTCCGCGACATTGTGCCGACAGCCGTTGAGCTTAACTTCAATCTTTGTGTGGGTAAAGCACCGCTCCTGGCGATGCTGCTGACCGAGCATTTCAAAGCAAACGGTTTTTATGACGACCCGTCGAAGCTGCATGGTTCCATCAATGTGGACCCGCTCGACCGGATGCTCAAAACCGGAAACAACTTCCCCAAAGAGTTTATCGTAAACAAAACAAAAGCTGTTATTGAGGCAGCCGCAGGACTTCCATTCTACCGCGTGGTAGGTGTGAATGCTGCTGCGCTGAGCAATGCCGGTGCCTTTGCCGCACAGGAACTGGGTTATGCCCTGGCCTGGGGTAATGAGTATCTCTCCTCACTGGTTGAAGCCGGAGTAGATAAATCGCTGGCAGCGAAAAAAATCAAATTTAACTTTGGGGTGGGAAGCAACTACTTTATGGAGATTGCCAAATTCCGTGCAGCCCGTTTGCTCTGGTCACAAATTGTGATGGCCTACAAACCGATATGCCACCGCGAGTGCCCTAACAACCTGCCTGACGGCCTCTGCCGCTGTGCTGCAAAAATCCGCATGCATGCTGAAACCACTCAGTTTAACCTGACAGTGTTTGATGCCAATGTGAATATGCTGCGCACACAAACAGAAGCGATGAGCGCCACCATTGCCGGTGTTGATTCGCTCACAGTGCTTCCTTATGATGTAACTTACAAAAACAGCGACGAATTCTCAGAGAGAATTGCACGCAATCAGCAACTGCTGCTGAAAGAGGAGAGCCATTTTGATAAAGTGATTGACCCGGCTGCCGGATCGTACTATATTGAAACACTCACCAAAGAGCTGGCTCAGCAAGCCTGGAAAATCTTCCTGGATGTAGAAGAGCAAGGAGGATTCCTGGAAGCTCTCAAATCTAACTCAGTGCAGGAAGCTGTTAAAGCAACCGCAGCTGATCGCCTGAAAGCTGTTTCCGGACGCCGGGAAATTCTGCTGGGTACCAACCAGTTCCCCAACTTTACAGAGAAAGCAAGCAGCAAAGTGGTAGCTGACATAAATAACAATGCAAGCTCATGCGGTCACGATGAAGCAGGCGATATTATGACACTCGAACCGGTTCGCAGTGCCGAAGAGTTTGAAGCACTCCGCTTCGCTACTGAAGGTGCAGCCCAAACTCCGAAAGCATTTATGCTCACTATCGGAAACCTGGCAATGCGTCTGGCGCGTGCGCAGTTCTCGTCTAACTTCTTTGCCTGTGCAGGTTATGAAATCATCGACAACCTCGGATTCAACACCGTGGAAGAGGGCGTGGAAGCTGCCAAAGCGGCCGGTGCCGATGTGGTGATTCTCTGCTCGAGCGACGCTGAATACAGTGAGCTGGCTCCTGCTGCTTATGAACTGACGAAAGAGTTTGCACAGTTTGTTGTTGCCGGTGCACCGGCCAATATGGACGAATTGAAGGAGAAAGGCATTGAGCACTTTATCCATGTTCGTTCCAACGTACTGGAGACACTGCAAGCATTTAACGATAAATTATTAAAATAATCCAAAACAGATCAAAGGCATTTCCGCATTCAATGTCCGGCACTGATTTTTGACAGAACAAAGATTCAATGAAGACAAAGAGAAAACATAGTTTCAAAGATTGGGTAATGGTAACGCGCCCCTGGGGGTATGCGCTGTCCGTAATGCCCGCGGTTTTGGCACTGGCGTATGTTTATTATCTGAACAGCGTGGAGTCAATTACCGTAAACTGGTGGTTTGGCATTCTGGCGATTATTGCATCGCCCATTTTGCAGGCCGGCGGAAATATGATGAGTGATTATTACGACTACAAACACAATGTGGATCGCGAAGAGACTTACGGGTCGAGCCGCATGCTGGTGAACAAGGATTTTGCACCGAAAGAGGTTTATCGTTTCAGCATTATTATGATGGTGATCGGTAATCTGATTGGTATTTATCTGATGATCAACCTCGCCGCCTGGTACCATCTGCTATGGATTGGTCTGGTGGGAGCTATCGGCAGTTACTTCTATTTCTTTATGAAGTACCGTGCGCTGGGCGACTGGAATATATTTGTCATTTACGGATTGCTGATTTCACTCGGTACCTATCTGGTGATGACTAACCAGCTCGGCTGGGAAATTCTGCTGATTGCCGCAGCTCCGGGTCTGCTCATTGTGAATGTGTTGCACGCCAACAACACCCGCGACATTATGCATGACAGCGTGGTGAATATCAGAACCATGGCGATTGTGCTGGGAGTGAAATATTCGAAAGTATATTATCATTTCCTCGGAATCGGAGCTTTTGCTTTGGTGGCACTGACGGTGGTGATAGGTATTCAGCCGGTGTGGGTGCTTCTGGTTTTCCTGGCTTTCCCGATGCAGATTATAGCTTCTAAAAAGATGCAGACTGCACAGCTCGATCAGCCGGAAAATATCAAGCGCCTCGATGAGTTTACAGCTCACTTAGTAATGGTGTTTATGCTTTTACAGGTGGCGGGTAACTTTATTGGCGGAGCACTTTAGGCCTTTGTGACGGATTAAAATATAATTAGTAAGAAAGTAAAAAAAGAACACCCGGTGAAAGATAAAAAACTCTATATCCCGATTCTGATGGCTGCAATATTGTGGTTTATCATGTTCTCGAAATGGACCTCGCACTGGTTTAACTTCTGGATCGGCATTGCCGTTTCGGCATCCATTCTGATGGTGACTGGTCTGGTGCTGAGCCGTGATATTTTGAGCCGTTTCCGCTGGACGTGGAAAGCGGTGGGCTGGGGTTTGCTGTCGGCAGCATTGCTGTGGGTAGTATTTTACTTTGGGGAGTTCTTTGCCAACCTGATTTTTGGCTTTGCCCGGGATCAGGTAGACGGCATTTACGCTCTGAAAGAGGGTAATAATAAACTGCTGATAGCACTCGGACTGCTGTTTGTGATGGGTCCGGCCGAAGAGATTTTCTGGCGGGGCTTTGTGCAGCACAGACTTGAAAGCAAATATGGCGAGTGGAAAGGCTTTATTTTTGCCACACTTATATATGCACTTATTCATATCTGGTCGTTCAACTTTATCTTAGTGATGGCCGCATTAGTTTGCGGTATCTTCTGGGGACTGATGTACAAGTATAATAAAAACTTAGTGCCGCTGATTATTTCACACGCCGTGTGGGATGTGGCCGTGTTTATTATATGGCCGATATAGAGGGAATAACTGAAGTTTTACGATTAAATAAAAGAATAAGAGCATCGGATTTTTATTTGTCTTTGAGACAAAACCAAATTGAATTAATAAAAAAACGAGAAGAGAAAGAGGGAGTAAAGCTCCGCTGACTTTTTTCAAAAACTATAAAAACAGATATGAAACCTGATTTTAAAAGTATCAATATCGAAGATTTTTCGATTGGAAGTGAAACTCCCGAAACTTCCGGTTCGTGGCTGACCGCTGAGCAGATTGATGTGAAGCCAAGCTACACCAAAGAAGATTTAAAGGGAATGGAGCATCTGAACTATGCTGCCGGTGTGGCGCCTTTTTTGCGCGGCCCTTACAGCACCATGTATGTGATGCGTCCCTGGACCATCCGTCAGTATGCCGGATTCTCAACAGCAGAAGAGAGTAACGCCTTCTACCGCCGTAACCTGGCAGCGGGTCAGAAAGGTCTCTCTATAGCCTTTGACCTGGCTACACACCGCGGCTACGATGCTGACCACGAACGTGTGGTGGGCGATGTGGGTAAAGCGGGTGTATCCATCTGCTCCGTGGAAGATATGAAAGTACTTTTCGACGGAATTCCACTGAACGAAATGTCAGTGTCGATGACCATGAACGGTGCGGTTTTGCCCGTTATGGCTTTCTATATTGTAGCCGGGCTGGAGCAGGGTGCCACCCTGGAACAGATGGCAGGAACCATTCAGAATGATATTCTGAAAGAGTTTATGGTGCGTAACACCTATATCTATCCGCCGAAGTTTTCGATGAAAATTATCGCCGATATTTTCGAATACACTTCGAAAAATATGCCTAAGTTCAACTCGATCTCAATTTCGGGTTATCACATGCAGGAAGCGGGTGCAACCGCCGATATCGAGCTGGCTTATACGCTGGCTGATGGTCTGGAGTATCTCCGCGCCGGTGTGGATGCAGGTATGGATATTGACGCATTTGCTCCGCGTCTCTCCTTCTTCTGGGCTATCGGAATGAACCACTTTATGGAGATTGCCAAAATGCGTGCAGCTCGTCTGCTCTGGGCAAAAATCGTGAAGCAGTTCGGTCCGAAAAACGAAAAATCACTCGCTCTGCGTACTCACTCACAAACTTCAGGATGGTCGCTCACCGAGCAGGATCCGTTTAACAACGTGGGTCGTACTGCTATTGAGGCTATGGCTGCCGCACTGGGTCACACTCAGTCGCTGCACACCAACGCACTTGACGAGGCGATTGCACTGCCGACCGACTTCTCGGCCCGTATTGCCCGTAACACTCAGATTTATATCCAGGAAGAGACCAACGTGACCCGTCAGGTGGATCCATGGGCAGGTTCTTACTATGTGGAATCTCTGACTCAGGAGCTGGCTGAGAAAGCTTGGGAGCATATCGAAGAGGTGGAGAAATTAGGCGGAATGGCAGCAGCCATTGAAACCGGAATTCCAAAAATGAGAATTGAAGAGGCAGCAGCACGCACACAGGCGCGCATCGACTCCGGTGCACAAACCATTGTGGGCGTAAACCGCTACCGTCTCGACAAAGAAGATCCGATCGATATTCTTGAAGTGGATAACACCGCTGTTCGCGAACAACAGATTGCCCGTTTGCAGGAGCTTCGTGCTAATCGCGATAACGATGCAGTTAAAAAAGCCCTTGAAAATATCACAGAATGTGTTCGCACAGGTGAAGGTAATCTGCTCGAGCTGGCTGTGGAAGCTGCTAAGGTTCGTGCTACTTTGGGTGAGATTTCAGATGCCTGCGAAGCAGTTGTAGGCCGTTATAAAGCAACCATCAGAACAATTTCAGGCGTGTATTCATCAGAAACTAAAAATGATGCAGACTTTGCAAAAGCTACAGAGCTCACCGAAGAGTTTGCTAAAAAAGAGGGTCGTCGTCCGCGCATTATGATTGCCAAAATGGGTCAGGACGGTCACGACCGCGGTGCTAAAGTTGTAGCAACCGGTTATGCCGACTGCGGATTCGACGTGGATATGGGACCTCTGTTCCAGACTCCGGCCGAAGCAGCCAAGCAAGCGGTTGAAAATGACGTGCATGTGCTGGGCGTTTCTTCACTGGCAGCTGGTCACAAAACATTGGTGCCGCAGGTGATGGAAGAGCTGAAAAAACTGGGTCGCGATGATATTATCGTGATTGCCGGTGGTGTAATTCCTGCTCAGGATTATGATTTCCTCTACAAAGCAGGTGTTGCCGCTATCTTTGGCCCGGGCAGCTCAGTTTCAAAAGCGGCCGTAAGCATCATGGAAATCTTACTGGAAGATTAAATTCCGGATATCTTGAGTGTTACCGGAAAAATGCTCAAAGAGAATAAGATCTCAGAAATCATTGAGTCACCGGCTTCAATTGCTTAAGCCGGGCTCAATGATTTTGCTGTTTTCGGATAAAAGTTTTATCTTACCCAATCAATATTGTAATTATTATTTACCGCAAGACTGCAGGTTAATAAAACAAATAAATATTAACGATGATTACTGAAGAACACTCCATACTTGTTGTCGAAGATGATATAACCTTTGGCAAGATGCTTGAGGCCTGGTTCAAAAAGAAAGGTCTGAATACAGCGCATGTGTTGAAAGCTTCTGATGCCAAAAAGAGGATGAATGATGAACCGGCAGATGTGGTAATTACTGACCTGCGGATGCCCGGCGAAGATGGATTGTCGCTCACGGCCTGGATAAAAACCAATTTCCCTAAAACCATAGTGATTATGATGACCAGTTACACCGATATTCAGTCGGCTGTGAGTGCCATCAAAATGGGAGCTTATGACTATATTGCCAAGCCTTTCAATCCGGATCAGATTTTTGACAAAATAGGTGATGCGCTGAAAGCAAGGGATGAAAAAAGAGAGTCACTGCAGGAGGAGAAAGCGGAAGAGGAGCTTTTGCAAAAGCGGCAGAAGGGCTATGTGGAAGGGAGCACGGAGAAGTACCAAAGCCTTTACAGACATCTCGGTCTGGTGGCACCCACCGATTTTTCCGTTTTAATCAAAGGGGAAAGCGGAGTAGGAAAAGAGCATATAGCACGCATGATTCACGACAACAGCAAGGTGGCCAAGGGTCCTTTTGTGGCGGTCGATTGCGGGGTGCTCTCCAAAGATTTAGCAGCCAGCGATCTGTTTGGACATGTGAAAGGCGCCTTTACCGGTGCGTTGACCGATAAAACCGGTTATTTTGTCAGGGCTGATGGCGGAACCCTCTTTCTGGATGAAATTGGCAACCTCTCCATTGAGGTGCAAACTCAGCTTTTGCGCTCCCTGCAGGAGCGGAAAGTGAGCCCGGTGGGGAGTGAAAAAGAGATCAAGGTGAATGTGCGCGTTATTGCTGCCACCAACGAAGATATCAGCTTTGCGGCTGACCACGGTTATTTCCGTACTGATCTTTTTCACCGTATTTCAGAGTTTGTTCTGGAGGTTCCGTCGCTTCGGGAGAGCAGGGATGACATTCCTCTGTTCTTGAATCACTTTCTAAAAAAGGCGCGTCTAAGTCTGAAAAAACGGGTAGATGGTTTTGAGCCGGAGGCGATGGAAATTCTGGTCAACTACGACTGGCCCGGTAATGTGCGTGAATTGAAAAACATTGTGAACCGCCTGGTGTTGCTTGAAACCGGCAGAATGATCTCTGCAGCAACCATTCCGGATCACTTTAAGGTGAAAAAAACGGAGACGGTACCTGAAAAACTTAAACTGGCTGACGAGCAGCAAAGAATAGAAGATGCGCTCCGTTTGTCGGGCTACAACATCCTGCGTTCGGCAGCCCTGCTGAATATGGATACCAAGGTTTTATATGAAAAAATAAAAATCTATAATATCGATTATGCGCCGCAATCAGAATAGAGACCGTCTGCGTCCGATTATCTTTATTGGCTATTTTGTGCTTTTTGCACTGACAATAGCCGGAATCTACCGGATTTATAAGGATTTGGTGAGTTACTCAGAGCTTGATAATAAGGGCATTGAGAAAAACGAGCTTAGATTGCTGAGCAGCACGTTGGTGGAGATTGTTAATGCTGAGCGGATTCGTGAAGCGCTTTATTTCAACAACTATAATGCGCAGGAGTTGGTGAAGAGCTATGAAGAGTCCGGAACACAGATTGAGTTTTACATCGATTCGTTGCGCCGCACTTCGGATGACGAAAAACTGCGAGCCGGTCTGGATACTGTGTCAGATCTTTTCCTGAAAAAGAAGGAGAATCTGATCGATATGATCTGGCTGATTGATACCATCAATAAATTGCCGCAATCGCACTTTGTTACCACTACCATTCTATCTCAGAAAGAGCTGTCGGACCTGAGTGCAATTATCACAGAGGAGTTGAAAGTGGAGGAAGATACTACTTATGTGATGCAGAAAAGGAGGTCGCTGGGAGAGCGGATTCGTTCTGTCTTCGTGGATAAGGGAGACTCTACCCAGGTGATTACAAGTTCCCGCGAATCGGTTTCTTATGACACCATTAAACTGGAACCAGCTGTTGTTCTCACTGATACGCTGAAACATTTTATCAACGAGGTGAACCGCAGCAGCTCCCTGAAAAAAGCAGCCTATCTGATACAGCTTACCCGCAGACAAAATGAGATGATCTATTTTGATGAGTCGATGACGGCTCAAATCAGTAATGTGCTGAACAGGATAGAGGAGAATGAGGAGAAGCTGATAGAAGAGAAAAGAGCTGAAAAAGAGGGCTTGTTAAAAAGCTCGGCAAAAAGTGCCTCCAAAATTGCCCTGACGGCATTGGCGGTGCTGCTGCTGTTTTTACTGATTACTTATTTGCTACTCAGAGCCAACCAGCGCTACAGACAGAACCTGGAGGAGGTCAATCTGCATATCCGCGGACTGCTCAAAAGCCGGGATAAACTTCTGCTGATGATATCGCATGACGTGAAGGCGCCGCTGAGTTCAATTATAGGTCACACCGAATTGCTTAGCCGGGGAGATATGCCGCAGCTGGAAAAAGTGCACTTAGAGAGCATCCGCTCCTCCTCTGAACAGATTCTGGAGCTGTCCAATAAACTGATTGATCATCACCGTTTCGAAAAAGAAGATCCGAGTTTGAACATTGTCTCATTTGAGGCTTATAAATTGATGAATGATGTTTTCAATGCCTTTGAGCCGGTGGCCAAAAAGAAAAATCTGAAGCTGATTTCAGAAATAGCTATCGATGCCGACCGGCATTATGACAGCGATCCTTTTGTGATTCGCCAGATTATTAATAACCTGGTGGATAATGCCATTAAGTTTACCAAAGAGGGGAGTGTGACCATCAATTCGAGTTATAATCATGAAAATGGAAACCTGCGTGTTTCCGTAAAAGATACCGGTCCGGGAATTGAAAAATCGGAGCAAAGTAAGATTTTTCTCCCCTTTGAAAGAGTTGGCACAACTACTGATAAGCTGGAAATTGAAGGCAGCGGGCTCGGCTTACAAATAGTTCAAAAGCTGGTCGATTTGCTGGGTGGAACTATTTATCTCAACTCAGAATATGGAGCCGGAGCAGAGTTTATTTTGGAAATTCCTTTGCCCGCCTCAGGCAGTGAGAGAAAAAAGAGTGGTGAAAGCAGCGATCTGCGCGAGCGCCGGGTGCTGAATGCAAGCGTGTTGATGGTGGATGATGAAACCACCATTCTGAGTGTTTACAGCCGAATGCTTGAGCAGAGTGGTGCCCGGGTAACTATCTGCAGTGATGCCACCAGGGTGTCGACCAAACTGGAAGAGAAGGAGTTTGATATTATCTTTACTGATATTCAGATGCCCGGAATCAACGGCTTTGAATTGGTGAAAAAAATCAGAGACCGTGGCGGCTATTGGGCTGATGTGCCCATTGTTGCGCTCTCAGGCAGAAGCGACCTGTCGGAAGAGGAGTTTAAGGCGGCCGGGTTCACAGCCTTTCTGCCCAAGCCGGTGCCCTTTGAGTTGATGGAAGATATTATTGCCCGTGTCACTGAGGGGGTGAAAGCAGACCGGCTGATTGATGAACGCTACGCCGGTGCCGAAAATGCAGGTCTCAAAGCACTGGTAGAGTATGTGCAAGATGACAAAGAGCTCTCGCTCGAAATTCTGAATACTTTCCTGGAAGACAGCCGTCAGAAACTGAGTCAGCTGAAAGAGGCTAAAAAGAGAGGTGACGGAGAGCAGATACAGTCTGTGGCTCACAAACTTTTGCCATTGATGAATATGATTGGCAGAAAAGAGATGCTGTCAACGCTGGAACAGCTCGAACAGGGAGCGACAGATATTAAACAAGTGAAATCAACAATTGCTAATCTTGAGAATGTAATCAAAGAAACAGAGAGTTTTATCCTTACATTTTCTAAAAAATAAAACAATGAAAAAAATAATTCCACTGCTTATGGCAGTTATTCTGTTGGCAGGATGCAATAAAACAGAAAGTGAAAAGAGCATACATCAGGTAGCCAGTTTTAATATCCGCTATGACAATCCTAACGATGGAGACAACCGCTGGGAGTTGCGTAAAGAGCATGTTTTTCAGTTTATGCGCGACAACCAACTCGATATCATTGGATATCAGGAGGTGCTCTACAGTCAGTTGCTTGACCTGCAGGAAAACCTGGATGAATATGACTATATCAGCGTGGGCCGCGATGACGGAGACAAAGCCGGCGAGGCGGTGACCATTGCTTTTCTGAAAGAGAAATATGAGAAACTGGACGGGGGCACTTTCTGGCTTTCAGAATATCCTGACAGCATTGGATCGGTGGGCTGGGACGCAGCGCTGACCCGCATTGCCAGCTGGGCCAAGCTCAAAGATAAACGTACAGATATGGTGTTTATGGTGGTTAACACTCACTTTGACCACATCGGTGTGGAGGCACGTAAAAATAGCGCGTTGCTAATTATCAGCAAAATCAAAGAGATTGTAGGAGAGTATCCGGCCGTAGTGATGGGTGATTTCAATGTGAATGATCAGTCTGACGCTTACGCCACCATCACCACCAATGAATTTGTCTTAAACGACTCGCATAAAATTGCGGAGAGCACTGAAGGTCTCAGTTACACTTTCCATAACTTTGGCCGCATAGACGAAGATGAGGATGGCGGACAGAAGATTGATTTTATCTTTGTAACTCCCTCTATCCGGGTGTTAAAATCGAACATTCCCTCTGCGCAGGTGGACTCAGTGCTCTATTTGACGGATCACAATCCGGTACTTGCTGAAATTGAATTTTAAAAAACAGAAAAATATTATGAATAAAAAACTAAGAATAGCCCTGGTTGCGCACGACGCCCGAAAAGCCGATATGGTAGAGTGGGCACTATATAATGCCGAAATGCTTTCGGAACATCACCTGATTTGCACCGGAACCACCGGTGGATTGATACAACAGGCATTTACAGAAGAAAACATTGAGGTAGAAATTACCCGGAAAAACTCCGGACCGATGGGTGGTGATGCTGAAATTGCTGCTATGGTGGTGAATAATCAGATTGATTTCTGTGTTTTCCTGATAGACGACCTGAGTGCCAATCCACACGAAGCTGATATACAGATGTTGTTGCGTCAGTGTCGCATCCATAATGTTCCGATTGCCTGTAACCGCTACAGCGCCGACCTGATGATTACCAGTCCGCTCTGGGATAATGAAGAGTATATACCCAAACCTCCGCAATATGTCCCTTTCTCCAGAGAATAAAAAGCTGCGTTTCGGGATTATCGGAACCAACACCATATCAGACACCATCCTGACGGCAGGCCGTCAGGATGCGCGTTTTGAAGCCTCTGCGGTTTATTCGCGCAGGCAGGAAACCGGTGATGCCTTTGCAGAAAAGCACGACATTCCGCATGTTTTCACCTCCCTGGAGGCGATGCTGCAGAGCGGTTTGATCGATGCGGTTTATGTGGCTTCGCCCAACGCGCTGCATGCAGAGCAGAGCATCGCTGCCATGCAACACGGCCTGCATGTCTTGTGCGAAAAACCCCTTGCCTCCAATGCCCGCGAAGCAGAAACGATGATTGCTGAAGCAAAAAAGCAGGGTGTGCTGCTGATGGAGGCGATGAAGCCGACAACTACACCCAACTTTGCCGTTATAAAAGATAATCTCGAAAAGGTAGGGAAGCCGCGTCACTATTTTGCATCCTATTGCCAGTACTCCTCGCGTTACGACCGTTTCAAAGCCGGCGAAGCTATGAATGCTTTCGATCTGAGCCTCTCCAATGGTGCAGTGATGGATATTGGCACCTATACCATTTACCCGATGGTGACACTTTTTGGCGAGCCTCAAAGTATAAAAGCGACAGGCACTCTGCTCTCCACTGGTGTTGATGGTGCCGGATCTGTCACTTTTGAGTATGCAAATGGTATGACCGCTGCCGTGCTCTACTCTAAAATCACTGACTCCACGCTCCCTTCTGAAATTCAGGGAGAGAGCGGAAACCTCTTGATTGATCGCATTAATCATATCCAAAAAGTTCAGTTTGTGCCCGGTCGTTATGCCAAAGATAAAACTGTTTTGGAGCTCTCTTCGCCCGCCCTAAAAGATGAGTACTTTTACGAAATAGAAGAGTTTATCCATTTAGTGCAAAGTGGCAAAACTGATTCTGAGATCAACAGCCACGAAACCTCGCTGATAACGCTGCGGATTATTGATGAAATTCGCAGGCAGACCGGAGTAGTTTATCCGGCAGATAAGGTTTGATTTCGAGCACGTAGAGAATGGAACACGGATGACACGGATACTCCGTAACACGGATAATCACAGATTTTTAAAGATCCGTGTAAATCGGTGTTACTTGCATCCGTTTTATCCGTGTTCTATAAATTCATCTCCGCTGTCCTCTAGCCGGACGGGCTTTTATGCATCGACATCGCTCAGCACATCGCTTTTTCCTGTAGCTGAAAAAGTAAACAAAAAAGCCACCGCTGTAGATAAAAAGCTAAAAATGAACTCCATTACGCTAAAATCTTCCAAACTCGCACCAAAAATTAGTTGTATTACTTTATATCCTGCTGTGCTCAGACAAGGAAGATTTTTTAACGCTCCATTCCGTTCATTTTCTTAACGCTTTTTCTCTAAGGCGGACTGCCGGTGCGACTGGTTGAAGGGCGCATTGGTGCTATGGTTACTATCTGTGCTATATTAAATTCTCGCACCTTTTTTGAGCATAGCGAAAATATATTTCGTGTTTTTAGTGGCTAAAAAAATATTTCCTACTGATTTCGCAGATTTTCAAAAATCAGTGCTAACCCGTGTTGCTTGCATCCGTTTTATCTGTGTCCCAATAAATCCGTGTTCCACCAAAAAACACAAAGGATCCGTACCTTTAACCACTAATTGATTACGTGTCCAGAATCCGGGATGACACCCTCTTTTTCTTGCACACTGATTCTCTTCTTGTGCAAAACGTGTTATTTGTTCAATAAAGTTGAAGAAAAATGAGAAAATTGTTGAAAAATGTACACATTTTATTTTTTTATATAAATAATTGTTTTTATATTTGGAGAAATATTTCCTTATACACCCTTAGGAAATTCTAAGCCTTAATAGACATTACCTAAGATTTCCTGAAAACAGGAGTTTGTAATTGATCCCTGTCTTTGTTAAAAGTAATAAAGAAACCTTAATCTGAAGAGCCTTTTTCGACTTAATTGTAGCAAGTAACTTAACCTACTATACCTTTTAAAAACATACTGTTATGGGAGCATCAAAAGACAATTCCCAATCCATCTTTCTTGGCGTCCTGGCCAAGTTCGCTGTTGTAATGAGCAAAACGAAAGATGCCTTAATTGCTGACCTCAAAGAGCGATTATTAAAAGATACCGGCGAAGAACTCAACTATAAAGAGGTCAATAAGATTGTTGATAATTTATTCAAATTGTTAGGCTATGATGTGTCCGGGCTGATACCTAAAGAGATATCAGACGCAACAGATCAGGCTTTTTCATTGACTGAAGATATTCATAAAACAGTCGCAGCTATTGCTAAAATAGTGGATGATGAAGATAACTTCCCCGACATATTTGATGAGCCACCCTCTTCTGAGATTGACGATATCTTTGTGGGTACTTATGAATTGATTCAGAATACCGTCGAGTTGATTAAGACTTTCAAAAAAATGGGAGATATGCAGCTGGATAAATCGGCTGCAGATTGGGAGCGTTTTGTAAGTGAAAGCAACCTGCAGAAGGATCTTCCCGGACGAATTTTCGATCAGGTGATAGCTTCATTTATGCGCAATGTGGTAGCGGTTTTTGCCGAAGACGTTGAAGAGTTAAAGAAATTTATTGAATCGGAAATTAAAAAAGTGACCGGAGAACTCCAGAAGTCACTTAGTGAATTGAATGAACTTTTAGGCGATCTGCTTAAAGATATTTTTGAGAAAGGTGTAGAAGAAGCCCTGAAAACTATAGGCAGAAATCTGAAAGAATCGCTTAAAATAGTTGTTGAGGTATTAAAACAAGATTTAGGAAAAGAATTAAATGAAAAACTGACCCTCCTGAAAAACTTCCTGAAAATTGAAGAACATTTTACCCGTGTGTATGCCGTTCTTGATTTCATGCAGGTTATCAGCCTGGAAAAGGTGGAGATTTTTAGCCTGAAGACAGGAAATGATACGGTTTCTTTAACTTCAGATATCTACGTGATCCATTGGAAACGAATGGAAGAGATGATTAAAAATCCATTCGCTTACTTCCAGGTTCGTTATCCGGTGAACAGCATCAATGATGCTGAAGAACTGATAGCCGAACTGATTCGGATAGCGCAGGCCTTTGGATTGGATATCCCCGATTTTGACTCCCTGAAGTCGATGTTGATTGATCTGCTCCGACGTTTGGAAAAATGGGTGCAGGATAATATCACCTCGGTTATCAAAGACAAAATCAATGAGATCATCACTGTGATTAAGAACTTCCTGATGATGCTGGAGCAGATGGCTATTCAGGTTACAGAGAAAATAGAGAAAGAGCTGGGAACAGTGTTTGATTCGATTGTGAGCGAAGTGAAAACCATCTACAAAGAGATTGCTTCTCAAACCAAACCTCTGTCACAACTTAAACTTGAAATGAGCTCCGGTATTTCCAAAGACACCCGGGAGCTGGTGAAATCTATCGATTTTATCTCATTTCCCGGTGAAGATGAAATTAAAGCATCTTTCAATAAGATTGTCTTGCCGGCAATTTTGGATAAAGCTTCCGAGTATAAGGAGTTTGGAGCTGTAACAGCTGAAGACTGGAAAAAACTTGTGAACAACACCGGCAGCGAAGTGCTCTCTATATTCAAAGAAGTTAAGAGTAAAATATCTGAATTTTCAGCTAAAGACTTTGCTGCTGAGCTAAAGAAAGAGATTATTTCAGCACTTGAAAAAGAGTTCAAATCACAAACCGAAAATATACCCAAAGATTGGAACTCCTTTAAAAGCAAAGTAATTACTAATCCCGAAAATCTCCGACCGGACAAGATTTTCTCAAAATTCGATCTCTACGCTTACTTTTTAATTATAGCGGAAAAGCTGGAAGCTGCTGTTGATTTCCTCAATCCGGAGGCTTATTATGACAAGGTGAAAAAAGCATCAGATAATGCTATTGCTGCAATTGTAAAAACCTCTGATGAGACAGCAAAAAACTTCAAGAGCAATGTGGAGAATCAGAGTGCTGATGAGGTGAAAAAAATATTTACCTCTTTCATGAGCAATGTGCTTATAGAATGCTGGAAGGAATTACGCAAAGAGCTGTTTGAGAGAGTTTTAGAGCCGTTTTTCAATGTTATTGAAGCAGTTTCAAAAGCCAAAGCCAAAGATATCCTGACCGAGGTGATGAAAAACTTTGCAGAGTTTAAAGAGGTGAAAACCTTACTGAATGAAATTCCCGCAGAGTATAAGGACTTTAGCAAAGAGGTGTTCCCGGTGATTTATGACTCAGCGCAAAATGGAGTTGATGATTGGAAAGACGGACTGAAACTGGCTGTAAAACTCGGCAAAGAGATCTATAAACTGGTTGATAAGGTAATAGAGACTCAAGCGGGAAGCAGCGGATCTGAAGCTTCTGAGGAGAAGGCAGATATCAGACAGGCGGTGGCTGTGCCGGATTCGGTGAGCTCCGGAGAGATGGATAAACTGACCTGGAATGTCCCCGATTTTAACCTTGATGAGAAGAACAAGTTCGTCTCTATCACATTATATGACAGTCGCGAAAAAGATAAAGACAAAAAGAAGAAGGAAGAGGTAAAAGAGGAAAAAACTGAAGTTGCTAAAGGCGAAGAAAAGAGCGAAGAAAAAGATAAAGATAAAAAGAAATCCGATAACTTCTTCACATTCTCACTTTGTGCGTTTATCGGAGAAAAGAAAGACAAAGATGAGGATGAAGAAGATGATGAAGATAAAGATAAATCCAAAGAGAAAGGCAGCAATAAGGACAAGGATAAAGAAAAAGACAAAGACAAGGACAAAAGCGAAGCTGAAACCGGAGTATTCTTCCTGCCTGTTTTACAGGGTAATTTTGAGAAGAGCTTTGACATAGGAAAGAATCATGCGCTGATGTTGATACTAAAAGCACTGCTGAATGCTCAGGAAGATGATCTGGAGACAGAAAAGCTGATAGAAAAGCTACAGAAAGGTTCCATTGGTCTTTTCATCTCCAAAAGCTCTGTGGAGGTTCTCGCTGACACCGACAGTGTTTCTGTAGAAGGTGAACTTAATTTCAAAAGAAAAGATACTACAGAACCTATCAGTCTGATTAAGAGTAAGTATTTGGATTTTACTATTGAAGATTATCCTCAGGGTATTGCGCTTGGTTATAAAGACAGTGAGTTTTTCTTTAAGTATGAGGGAGAAGTCAAAAAGGCGGAGCTGGTGTTAAAGCTCAGGTCAATGAATGATTTCTTTGCTGAATTGCTTAAAGATGATCTGACGGGACAGTTTGGAATGAAGCTGCTCTATGACACACGCGAAGGATTCTCCTTTGATGGTTCAGCTTCCGTGAAACTGGAATTCAATAAAGAGGTGAAAATTTCAGATGCGTTTACGCTTCATGGATTTGGAATTGAAGCAGGTCTGAAGGAAGGATTGGCCAAAGTAATCAAGGCTGAGGTATCTACATCATTCACCGTCAACTTTAAGCAGGTGGTTTTCTATGTGGAAAATCTCGGCTTCGGGCTGAATATGAACTACCTGAAGGAGGATGGATCGTTAGGTGACTTTGATATATCTCCCTCCTTTAAGTTCCCCACAGGAATGGGGGTAACCATTGATGCAGCTGCTGTAAAAGGTTCCGGATTAATCTCGTACAAACAGGAAGAAGAGGAGTTTTTCGGTGCCCTGGAGCTCTCCATTTTAGAGAAAATAGAAGTGAAGGCGATGGCCTTGCTTAACCTCAAACTGCCGGATGGCGAAAAAGGCTTCAGTTTTATAGGATTAATAAGCGCATATTTCACCCCGGGAATTCCTATTGGTATGGGATTTTCGCTGACTGGTGTTGGTGGTGTTGTCGGATTGAACCGAAAAATTGAGCGCGATAAAATTCAGCAGGGTGTGAGACAGGGTGAGCTGGGTGCTTTATTGTTTGTGAAAGATATTGAGGAGCATTTTGACACCATGGTGACCCAGATAGGCAACTATTTTCCGGTTAAAACCGGACAGTTTTTCTTTGCCGTGCTTGGGCGTATCACCTTTGCTGAGATTCTTCATGTTGAGATGGGACTGATGATTCAGGCCCCTTCTCCTTTTGAGATAATTATTGTAGGCGGACTATTTGTTGCGCTGCCCACTAAAAAAGAGGCGCTGATAAGAATCAATGTCTATTTTGCCGGAGGGATTAACTTTGAAGAGGGCATCTGGTTTGATGCATCCATCGTTGATTCAGAGATTGTAGGCATTGAGATATCGGGCGATATGGCATTCAGATTATTCTGGGGCAAAAACAAAGGTTTCCTGCTTTCGGCCGGGGGCTTTCATCCGGCCTATACGCCTGACGAAGGCCTCAATGTCGGCACCATGCAACGTTTATGCATGAAGCTTGACTACACCTTAGTGAAGCTATCATTAGAAGCTTACTTTGCCATTACCTCCAATTCTGTACAGTTTGGAGCTCAGGTAGATATAAGAATTGGATGGAAGAGTGTAGGGCTATTTGGCTATTTTGGTTTCGATTGTCTGTTTCAGTTCAGCCCCTTCAGGTTCCTTTTTGATGTAAGAATGGGGGTAGAAGCCCGTTGGGGTAAATGGAAACTCTTTGCCGTACATCTTTCATTTGCTCTTTCCGGCCCGGCCGAATGGAATGCCAAGGGAGATGCCTCCTTTACCATACTGTTTTTCACCTTCAAAGTTGGCTTTAATATTACCTGGGGTAAAAAGCATCTGGAAAATGAGATTAGCTATATTTCAATTTACGAACTGCTCCAAAAAGAGTATCACAATATTAATAACTGGGGAATTATCACCTCAGAGATTGCAGATGAGCAGGTCTTTCTGGTAGAGCGTACGCAGGAGGATAAAGAGCTTATTTTGCAGCCTTACGACGGAGTGATGTTTGAGCAGTCGGTGATACCTTTTGATGCAGAGCTGGAGAAGTTTGGAGAAGGGATTTTACCTTCCGATTATACTAAAGTAGTTCTCTCCAAAATGGATATTGGTGATTTGGAGTTTGATGAACTGGATAAAACCTTTACAGACTTTGCTCCCTCTCTTTTCTTTGAGCTGAATGAGAAAGAGAAACTGAGCAGACCCTCCTACGAAGAGATGTTTAACGGTGTGAGGGCAGCTAAAGGTTTGAGTGACAGGGATGTGTCGCGTGTGTTTGACGGAGGAGCCACTTATAACGTTGAGCAGGATATAATCAGCTTCACCAATGATGGCAAAAGCTTTACAAAGACTGAAAACGAAGTTACAAAAACTTTGAAGTCATCTGCAGGCACTTCAAATCGTGCAAGTACCTCCACCGAATCGGTAGTTGACTCTTTCAACAAGTATTCGATGAGAACCGACAGCGGTTTTCAGCATGAAGTAAACCGTTACAGACAGTTTCAAAGAACCAGTTTCAACGAGAAAGTGGGTGAATTCCTGGACAAATAAGCAGATAGTTTTGACAGATTCTTAAAGATATAGCACAATGAGTGAAATAAAAACGACATACAGCTTTATACCCTGGCTAAGACGCGGCTTAAGCAGGCAGATTGGTGAAACCGATACATTCGGTAAAAGTGAAGGTGTAGCTCAGAAAAGAGCAAAAATAGACATCACTACGACCTTTGACCTCTATAAGGCAGAGGTAAAACCGGAAAAGAGAAGTGAAACCATGACCATCGACCTGGTAGGTCCGGGGGATGTTTCCGGGATTCACAAAGCTGCTATTTTGCAGGTAGTTCCGGCAAACGGGGTAGAGAACTTCGAGAGCGATCAGCTCCCATTTATTGAGTTTTTTGAAGAGGATTTGCCCTGGCGTTACACACCGGCCAAAGTGGTTGGTGATAAACTGCGCCCCTGGCTGGCTTTGCTGGTCTGCAAAAAAGAGGAGTTCGAACTGTTTACCGATTCCAAAGGGACTAGTTTTGTTTCACTGAAAATAGAGGATGAAGCGGCTTATAAAAATATTTTCTATGAACCTTCCCTTTTATGGGATACTGCGCATGTTCAGTTTGCAGGTGGTATACTGAA
>CAYPPC010000012.1:16987-21322 GCA_964412435.1 uncultured Paludibacter sp. | reverse complement strand
TCCTGGACAATCTGGATGAAGCCATTCGTATTATCCGCGACTCACGCACCCCCGAGGAGGCACGCAATCGCCTGATCGAGCGTTTCGGACTTTCTGACATTCAGGCCAGAGCGGTTGTCGAGATGAGACTTCGCCAGCTCACCGGCATGGAGCAAGACAAGCTGCGTGCTGAATTTGAAGAACTGATGGAGCGCATCGCTCACCTGAAAGAGATTCTTGAAAAAGTGGAGCTCCGGATGGATATTATTAAAACCGAACTGCAGGAAATCAATGATAAATATGGTGATGACCGCCGCAGTGAGATCATTTATGCTTCTGAAGATTTTAACCCGGAAGATTTCTACTATTTCACACCTGGGATATATTAAACGTACACCGCTTACAGAGTTCCGCTCACAAGGACGTGGAGGTGTTGGTTCACGGGGAAGTAATTTCCGCAACGAAGACTTTATCGAGCACATTTATCCGGCTACTATGCACAACACCATGCTTTTCTTTACAGAAAAGGGGCAGTGCTACTGGCTCAAGGTATATGAGATTCCGGAAGGAAGCAGAAACTCACAGGGTCGTGCTATTCAAAACCTGCTCAACATCGCTTCGGATGACCGCGTAAATGCATACATCCGGGTGAAAGGACTGGATGATGAAGAGTATATCAACTCACACTATGTGGTGTTTGCCACCAAAAAAGGTATTGTGAAGAAAACGCTGCTGGAGGCCTACTCCCGTCCGCGTCAGAATGGTGTTCGGGCTATCAATATCAATGAAGATGATGACGTAATCGAAGTACGTCTGACCAATGGCAACAATCACATTATCCTGGCCAACCGCAAGGGCCGCGCCATTCGCTTTGAAGAATCAAAGGTGCGCGCAATGGGCCGTACAGCCACCGGAGTGAAGGGTATGACCCTCGATGGCAAAGATGATAAGGTGGTTGGCATGATTTGTGTTGATATGGACGATAAAGAGGATATTCTGGTTGTTTCCGAAAAGGGATATGGCAAAAGATCTGACCTGGATGAGTATCGCATTACCAACCGGGGCGGTAAAGGAGTGAAAACACTCAACGTTACCGAAAGAACCGGTGAACTGGTCGCCATCAAAACTGTTTCGGACGATAATGACCTGATGATTATCAATCGTTCCGGTATCACCATCCGCATCGGTGTAGAAGAGATGCGGGTAATGGGCCGTGCAACACAAGGTGTGCGTATCATCAACCTCGAAAAGAGAGAAGATGAGATCGCCTCTGTTTGTAAAGTAACAAAATATGAAGACGAGGAGGAGGAAGAGATCATCGAAAACGGAGAAACTGAAACTCAAAATGAAGAGAACAGCACTCCGGATCAGGAAGACACCTCTGAAACTGAAAACAGTGAAAACTAAATAATAAAAATAACTAATTCGACTAACTTATCAAATTTATTTCTGACATGAAAAAATTTATTTTAACAGCAGGATTGATGCTGGCAGTAACGGCAGGACTATTTGCTCAAAAAGCAAACGTTAGACGTGCGGAAAATCTCGCCCTCCAGGAGAAGCCTGACTTTAACGGCGCACGCAGTGCGATTCAAGAAGCTTTTAACAACGATGCAACTAAAAATGATCCGAAAACTTACTATGTAGCCGGTGTCATTGGTTTTACAGAAAACGAGTATTTTAACAAGCTTCTGATGATTGGTCAGGACGATCAGGTTGATAAGCAGAAAAAAGGAAAAGCGATTATGGAGTCGTACAACTATTTCCTGAAAGCTTACGAACTGGATCACACCCCCAATGCTAAAGGTAAAGTTAAACCTAAGTACACCAAAAAAATCAAAGAGCATGTTCTTGAGTATTTCACTGCTCAACACAACATGGTGGCTTATGGCGCTGACCTCTACGAAAGACGTGAATTTATGGAAGCTGCTAAGATTTTTGACACCTTCCTGGAAATTCCAATGCTTCCGATGATGGGTAAAGAGCTCTCAACCAAAGACTCTACCTACCTGATGATCAAATACTTCAGCGGTCTGTCATACACCAACGGTGGGGCTCATGACAAGGCCATCAAGGTTTACGAGTCACTTAAACACGAAGATTACGAAACTGTTAGTGTTTATCAGTTGCTCTCAGAAGAGTACAATAAAATTGATGATGATGTAAAATACCTCGAAGTACTGGAAGAAGGTTTCAAAATCTTCCCGGACGATCCCTGGTTCCTGCAAAACATCATTAACTTCTACATTCAGGAGCAAAAAATTGAAGAAGCAGCTGCTTACCTCGATGCTGCTATCAAACAAGCACCCGATGTTGCCGAATACTACTACGTAAAAGGTAATATTGAAGAGCGTCTGGAGAAAATGACTGATGCCCGCAAATCTTTTGAGAAAGCACTCGAACTCCAGCCAAACATGGCCAACGCATACGCCGGAATCGGTCGTCTGATCTTTAACGACGCTGTTGAGATGCTGAAAAAAGCTGACAACATCAGAGACAACCGCGAATACAACAAAGCTGTGGAAGAAGCTAACGTAGTATTTAGAGAATCAATGCCTTATCTGGAGAAAGCTGTTGAGATGGACAGTGCGAACAACGATTTCAAACAGACTCTCAAAATGCTTTACTACCGTCTGGGCGAAGATGAAAAGTACAATGAAATTTCAAAAGAGCTGGGTGAATAATCCCTCTCAATTACAATAACAAAAAAGCGAGCTACTTCACTGTAGTTCGCTTTTTTGTTTGAAAAAATCAAAGGTATTAAGGCCGCCATAATAACATCTCCCTTGCTGCTTTCACAAACATATTTCAGCATCAAGCGGATTCAGTCTGATTAATCCCGGCAAGGTAGAAATGATTACGCCTGCAAACTTTCCCTCTCCAAAATGAGGCATGAAAAAGAATGATATTAAATATCCATCGATATAATCAACCTCCTCTGTTGAATAGTAAATCAACGGTGTAAGAACTTTCAAAAAGTGACTCATAAGTGCTATGCAATCTCTATCTCCCGTCGAAATACAAGTTTGATATTTGCTCCTTTTGTGTCGACGGATTTGAGTCACAAATACGCCTTGTCATCTCGCCTGCCTCACTTCAGGGAGGCAGAGATATAGTGCGTCGTTGTAACATTGCAGAAATTGGCAGAAGATTACTGTTTTGTATTAGAAATAAGCTTATTGAGGCCGGATATATACTGCTATTTCTCTACTATGCTTGTCTATGATGACAAATACGGTTTTAAGTACGGTTTACATACATTTCATCCTGGATTTTGGCCTTGAACTCATCCGGACTTTTTTGACATATAGTATTTCTGCTGTGTTATTTTCTAATAAGCAACGACCCATAACTTATGGATAGTGCGGAGATTACATTCTAAGATAGAATTATTTCTTTTAATTGGATGCAAACACCCTTTCAAAGCTTGTTCGACTTTCCTTTTATCCTCACAGTGCGTTGTCTTGTGCTGAATTGTGACGGGCTTTCAGCCCTAAATAATACAAATTACTAAGCTTTGGCAGAATTGATTTTAGACACATTTTGAATTCCCCCCTCCTTACCCTACCCGGCCCTGATAATCAAAAAAAAACGGAGCGGCATACTTCTGTGTACCGCTCCGTTATGTTTATACGATTTAAGTGCAAGCTGCACTGAATCGCTATCTATCTTACTTTACAAGCAAATTCTTGATTTGCCAGGTAGCTGACTTTCCATCAATAGAAAGATACTTAAAGGCTACTTTAGTATTTGCCTGCAGATTGGCCGCAGGGATTGTCAGTTCTCCGGAGCTAATAAACTCCCAGGCCGTCATGCTGTGAGCAACACCTTCAATCTCTGTCCATGTTGCACTGTTTGGATCTCCGCTGGTATAGTTATTGGATACCCACACCGTGTACCAGCCCTCGGCCACACCGGAATTGATTTCAGCTGCCGGACCGCGCCCATGCTCAAAACTGAGTTTCACATTGGACTTACCCGCCAGATTCATTGCCGGAGTAATCAGCCAGTCTTCATTTTCGTAAGAAGTGTTATTGGCATACCCGGACATAGTAGCTCCGTACTGAGTCAGTTCCCAGGCCTGCTCTCCCTTCACGCTAACTTTAGCAAACTTGTCAAAGCTCGCCTGTGACATCAGGGATTCAGACAGGATACCTGAGGGATCCGGATCTGTACCACCCGGTTTATTGCCGCCCTTAGTGCCATCCTCCAGTTCGAAATAGGTGACACTTCTGATTCCCGGCACTCCGAAATAAGCTTCCAGATTACCGTAAAGTTTAATACGTTTATTCAGGTTTCCGGGGTTATCTTTCAGGTTCAGCTTGGTTCTTACATCACCGGCTGGTAATTGCACCG
>CAYPPC010000012.1:12321-16977 GCA_964412435.1 uncultured Paludibacter sp. | reverse complement strand
CATCAGACTGAGAGGTAGCAATCAGGATATTGGTTGCCTCAACACCGGCATCCACCTCATAAATAAACTCAGACTGACCTCCGGAAACAAACTTAACATAACCTACCACAACGCCTTCCACCCATTTGGTTCCGGATTGATTGTTGTAGGCTTGCTCAACTGTGAAAGGTTCACTCTCCGTGCCACCTTCAGTTTCATTGTCACCACCGCCGCCTTCCAGTTCAAAGTTGACCAGATCACGAACACCCGGCACATTGAAATAAACGCGCAACGTACCTTCAACCTTCAGCGATTTGCCTAAGTTTCCGGGGTTATCCACCAGGTTCACAGCACTTCTGATAGCGCCTCCGGGCAGATTCACCGCCACACAATTATTAAAGTCAGTTTCTGTTTTAGAGTCAGCCAGCAAAACAACAGTATTTCTGATATTGCTTGTGCCAAAAACCACATCGTCATTAGACTCAATTCTGCTGATGGAACCGTCATCCTTCACCGAACCAACGATATAACCTTTCACCCATTTCACTTCCGAGTTTTGAGAATTTCTGGCCTGAGCCACTGTCAGCGGATCTTCTTTAGTTCCGCCACCGTCACCACCACCCTCATTCACGGCTTCGCCCGAAAGTACTTTCACATTTCTGATTTCCCAGGTAGCTGATTTGGCAGCGCTGCTGATATATTTAAATCCAATGCGAGCTGTCTCTGTCAGATGTTCCGTTGGAATGGCCAGTTCTCCCGAGCTGACATACTGCCAGGCCGCAGTGCCATGATTCACACCGGTAAATTCAACCCAGTTGGCTGTTGACGGATCACCGTCGGTGTAGTTGCTGGACACCCAAACGGTGTACCATCCTTCACTCACACCAGTGTTAATTTCACCGGCCGGTCCGCGGGCATGTTCAAAAATAAGTTTAGCTGCAGTTTCTTCACTCAGGTTAATCGCCGGAGTAATCAGCCAGTCCTCATTTTCGAAAGAGCTGCCGGCATCAAATCCGGACATCACGGCTCCATAGCTGGCATCCATTTTCCAAATCTGATCTCCTTTAACACTGAAAGTGCTGAATTTAGCAAAGCTCGACTGCGTAGTAAGCGACTCTTCAAAGAGCGGTTCAAGCGGTTTGGATCCGCCGGTAGTTCCATCCTCCAGTTCGTAATAGCTAACTTCCTTCAGGCCCGGAACACTAAAATAGCTTATCAGATTACCGTAAAGTTTCACTTTTTTACCCAGTAGTTCCGGGTGCTCTTTCAGGTTCAAACCCTGGCGCACAGCACCCACCGGGAGCTGCACAGGCATAGTTCTCGAAACATAAGCAGGATTATTTACATCTGCAATCAGGATATTGGTCATCTGCGTACAGCTGTCAGCATTCAGCACATACTCTGTCTGCTGTCCTGACCACACATAACCTACAATTATACCTTCTACCCATTTGCCATCTGATCTTTGATTCAGCATAGCTCCCTGAACAGTAAAAGGATCCTCTGCTGTACCTTTTCCTAAAGTGTATTCATCAAGTGTTGCTTCGCCGCTCACCACTGCAAAGTTTTTCACTTCCCAGGTACCGGCTTTACTCGCCGTTGAGATATACTTAAAACCAATCCGAACGGACTGACCCACAAACTCTGTCAGGCTGATTTGCCCTGAGCTCATAAAATCCCAGTTGCCCGGATCTCTGAAAGGCAATGTTTCCAGTTGCGTCCACTCGGCCGTTTCAGGTGAGCCCGACTCATAACCGGTCGAAATCCATACAGTAGCCTCATTCTCCAAATCCTGGAAATAGCGGGGCACATGGTCAAAAACAACATAAGCAGCCGTATGTCCGGTCAAATTAATTGCCGGAGAGATCAGCCAGGCTTCATTGGCCAGGTTTTGTCCGTCAACATATCCGGTAACCATGGCATAGTCACGCTCATTGCCCTCCCACTGCTGGTCACCACTTACATTCACACTGATAAAGTCGCCGAGCGAACCGCCTTCAAAGTTTTCAGCATAGATAATTTGCTGCTCTTCCGGCTTATCCAGGTCATAGTCAAATGCATTGGTACAGGCACTTGCCAAAAAAGCAATTGCAAGCAGTGCACTGATTATATATTTGATATTCTTCATAACACTCTTCTATATTTATTTATATTCAACTTCTTCTAAATAGGATTCAAAGCCTCTTCCCAGGTCACCCAGAGAGCGCATAGTCAGCTGCCACGATCCGGTCTGATCTACATAGTTTCTGTACCAGCCCACTATCACAGTGATATCTCCACGGTAGGTGGATACCGGCAGCGGCTTGGTGGCAAACTTAGCATACTCACTGGTAGCAATATCTATAGCACCTGTAGCATCTGCAATTTTTCTTAGCTGCGGGTAACCCACTCCATTGGTTGAAGGTGCAAAAATGGCATCTCCTTCCGCAAGAGGTTTATTGGTACCGTCAAAACCGGTGAAATAGGCGTCTTTGATACAAACCAGCTTATTCACCAGCTCTTTATGATCAGCGTTCAGAATCTCTCTCACGGTCATAGTGTCTGCCTTAATCACATCAGGCTGCGGCATACCGGTTGAGAAAATGTGGGTGCGCGCCATATAAGCAGGCATACGTCCCGGTTCAATCCGGTAATAAGTTACACTGTCAGGCCCTAATTTGGTGCGGCTCGTATTCACATAAATTGAACCGAGCTGCGGTGCTTCTCCATACTTTCCGATATAGAGTCCGTTGGTACGAACAAACACTTTTTGTCCCAGCGGAAACTCTGCTGATAATCCTGAAACATCCACAGAAACCTTCAGCGCCTGTCCCTCTCCGTCGGGAGCATCCTCCTGAATTACAAAATACTTATACATATTCCCCTCAATATCTGATGAGGTGATGTATCCCCCAATAACCAGACTCGTTTCTGATTTAATCAGATCAGCAGTATAAAGGCCTGCCATTTTCCCGACCGGGTCGGAAAAAGTATCACGATCCGTCATAAATTCGGCTTTCAACTCCTTGATCGTAGTAGTTATCTCCAGCGGATCTTTAAGCAGAGACTCCAGCGGAATAGGATCAAATTCTGTTTTGGCACAGGAAGCCAGCAAAAACAGCGGTGCCAAAAGGTATATAAATTTTTTAGTTTTCATCTTTATCTTCATCTTATGTGTTTCTACTTTAATTAAAATCTAAACCCTACGTGGAGGAACATATTGAAACCCCAGGCATAGTAATACTTGTTGGGGAATTTACCCAAATCTGTCTGATCGATACTGTTGGTAGCTGCCACCAGCGGTAAACGACCCTGCTGGAAACCTCCGGTAATCATATTTCTGTTATTCAGAGCATTATTCACACTCAGGTTAACATTCATTGAGCGTTTGTTAGGCAGGAAAATCAATTTTCCAACAGAGAAGTCGAGCAGGAATCCTCCTTTGAGCTTCTCCTGCATACCCAACATACGACGCGCTTCAGAAACTTCCATTCCAACGACATTATCGTCGGCATCCCGTTTCAGCACATCCCCGTAGAGTCCCCATTTAACGGTTTCGTTGCCACCCGGCAGCCAGGTATCCAGAAACTCCGGAGAGGCAATATAGGCATCAAATGCAGCAGCATCAAAACCACCGGTTCCGGTAAATTTAGACTTCAGCTGGCTGATGTTATCATCGCTGTAGAATGCTGCTGGCAGGTTGCCGAAATTAGCTTTAGTAAAGCGGTTCGGAGCAAAATCGAGGTAGTTATTATCAAAATAGTTAAGCGTTACATCTACAAACCAGAATTTCGAATGGAAATAACTCAAGGTAACATTACCTGCCAGTTGCGGACCGGCATTGATTTTCAGACCTTTGGTCATCACAGTTTCCTGAATATCCGATTTCGAACCATTCTCAAAACTCTTCACTCCCACCGCATTGTTAGTATAGCGGTAATCGGCCAGTGTTCCGGCAGCAGCCACAGAGAAACTGTTATTAAGTTTCACTGAAAATCCGGCTTCAACACCCTGATACACTTTATCAGACCTCATCAGCATGTGGTTGATAAAGGTGCGCAGCTCATCATCGTAGTATCCTAAGTTTTCAGACGTTCCGAGCATATGCGTACGGAAACCGGTCAGACGTCCGCGCAGGCGCGGGAACAGGAACTCGTAATTGAGGTCATAAGTGAGAATTTTTCTGGATTGCAGAAAGGGAATGCGGTCATCTTTGATACGCTCTGACACATAAGATCCGCTGGGTAGCGGCGCACGTGTTTCAGCCAGCACATTGGCATAAAGCCTGTTGCGACCGTCAATTTTATAGGTAGCACCCGCTTTGAGCGATGGATCGAGGAACCACCACACTTCACCGGGTCCGTATGAGTTGTGCGGAGAGCGACCATTGCGCATATAACCGTGACGCTGGAACTGAGTATAGGTCAGCTGACCGGCGTAGTAAAAATCAAACTGTGCCAGATTCCACTCATTTTGCACAAAAGCACTTCCGTGCCAAATATCAATATCATATTTATAGCCAAACATATCCCCTTTATGAATCACTCTGTCAGGGTGGTTCAGGTCATTCTGTTTCAAAATAGGATCGGGGTCATCGCGCTCGGCAAACTGGTCGATATCAATCCACTGATTACCACCCAGCAGATCTTCCAGAGTTTTATATTTCATCTCTTTACCATATTTTGCCTCAATACCGGC
>CAYPPC010000012.1:9084-12311 GCA_964412435.1 uncultured Paludibacter sp. | reverse complement strand
GAGTTGAAGGCAGTCTCCATCAGATTGCTGTGGCGACGCTCCACTATATACTTGGCACTACCGTCAGGATTCACCTGGTTATTTTTGTAGTTCATCTCATAAAGATGCTCCCAGTCAATTTGTGAAACTGAATAGTTTAGCGGCCACTGAGCTCTCAGCTCATCAGCAACAATTGCGTTTGCCTTAAAGCTCGGCAGGTTTCTGTAGTAGTCCGGGCGCGGATCGGGCGCATTGTAAAAACCAAGGGCAGAGTTGCTGTACATGCTGTAGTGGTAAGCCAGTCCGGTTTTAAGACGTTGCGTCTCACTGATTTTAAAATCGTGAGTCACCACGGCAGTCGGATCAAAGGTTTTCACCACGCGTGAATTACGTTTCACACCATCCTGGTAGCCCCAGTAAGAGTTATAATAAATGGTACCTGCCAGGTCGAACACCTCCTGAGTACCCGCACTTTGCTGAGCGCGCTGTGTGGGGGCACCGTATGTAACCATTGAAAAACTGTGTCGGTCGTTGATCCGTTTTTCGGCAGAGAGAAAATATCCGGCGGAGTTGTAGAAGGTACCGTGCACCAGCCCTTCATCAGCCCAGCGCACCACTCCCGAAGCAGCCAGTGCCCATCCGTTGGGCATCAGCCCGGTGGCATAAGTGTACTGACCACGAAGCTTATAGGCCCGGTTACTGTAGGCTACGCTGGCACGAGAACCCTCGGCAAAATCACTGGCGGTATTCAGGATATTGGTATTATTTCCCAGATTACCGTAGCTGTAAGCTTTCGCTTCTGTACCGTAAGTAACGTCTTTATTTCTGTTGGCATCATTCAGACCACCCAGGCTGGAGTAGTTAAAACCACCCCGGCTCAGGGAGTTAAAATGCACCCCGTTCACATAGGTAGATTCAAACTCCTGACCATAACCGCGCATGCGGAAACGCATCGGGCTAAAGTTGAAAGAGGCTTGCGAGAGGTAAACGTCCCCTTTGGCGATACTACCTGACACCACCTGAGTGGCCCGGCCTTCATCTTCACTAAAGTTGGACTCATTCAGCTGAAGCAGTGCATCCTGCCGGGCTTCCTCCTGAATATCGATTCGCATAAAAACAACCTCCATTTCATTGGCGGCGTTCTCTTCGAGCCGGATCAGTTTGATCTGAGGCAGATAGCCGTTGCGTGAAAAACTCACCTCTTCAACCTGCATGGCAGTCAGATCTGTTAAAAAGAACTCTCCCTGCGCATTGGTGCGGGTAGATATGTTTTGCTGCATCAAGGTCACTGTAACTCCCGGAAGCGGAGTTTCCGAGTCAGCCACCTTCACAATTCCTGAAAGTCTGGTTTGCGAAAATCCTGCTGCTGAAAAGAGCATAATTCCCAAAACCATTAACACTACTTTTCTCATTTAATTTAACTGTTTTATTGTTTTATTATTTCTCTTATTTCGATTTTACCAATGTGTAAAAGTTGTGCAAGATACAAAATTATTTACACATACAATAGTATTATCAAGGGTTTTCAAAGCATCAAACTTGGACTGGTTTTTGCACTATACTTGTATATGCAGCTATTTCAGGCAATTAACACTTAATTTTTCGAAATTTTGCAGAATAGTTTTTTTTATCCGTTTTTTTTTCGGAATTTTGTTAGTTACAAAGCTAAAAACCGGATTATTAATCTGACTCCTGTTTTTTAGACAGGATGAAAAATATAACATACGATGAAAAACTCAGTTAGATTCTTATTTATTCTTGCAATGGCAATTTTTGTTGCTCAGCCTGCAGTTTATGGACAAAAGAAACCATCTAAGGATTACCGTGCCGTGAGTGTCGCTTTCTACAATCTGGAGAACCTCTTTGACACCATTAAAGATGCAGCTTACGACACGGAGTATCTCCCTGACGGTCCCATGCGCTGGAACGGTTTGAAATATAAAGCCAAGCTTAAAAATATGGCCTACGCCATTTCGCAACTCGGACTGGAGGCGACACCCGGCGGTGCCTCTATTGTAGGAGTGGCTGAAATCGAGAACAGACGTGTGCTTGAAGATTTGGTGAAGGAACCCACCATTGCCAACCGCACCTATGAGATCGTGCATTATGAAAGTCCCGACCGGCGCGGCATTGACGTTGGACTGCTCTACAATCCGAGAGATTTTGTAGTGACATCGAGCAAAACCTACTCACATATTTCCGATCAGCGCAGGTACTACACACGCGATCAGTTGCTGGTGAGCGGCTATCTATTGAATGAAAAGGTGCATGTGATTGTAGCACACTGGCCTTCCCGCTGGGGCGGTGAAGCCTACTCCGGTCCCCGCCGTAAAGAGGCTGCGCTGGTGACCAAACATATTGTGGACTCACTCTACAGCGTAGAGCCCCGGGCTAAAATTATTTTTATGGGCGACCTCAATGATGACCCGCGCGACCCGAGCACGGCCATTCACCTGGGTGCAAAAAGAAATATGAAAGATGTTCCCAAAGGTGGACTCTACAACACCATGTGGAGAATTCACGACAGCGGAGTGGGCACACTGGCTTACAACAATCAATGGAACCTGTTTGACCAGATCATCATCTCAGAGCCACTTTTGACCAAAGATAAGAGCGAGCTCAGCTTCTGGAAAGCGGAGGTATTTAACCGGAAGTTTCTGATTCAACAGGAGGGTGCCAACAAAGGTCAACCCTTAAGAACACACGGTGGCGGTGTATGGCTGAATGGCTACAGCGACCACTTCCCTACTTTGATCTATTTAGTCAAAGAGGCAAAATAATAACAAAATTAGATAATAATGGAATATACCACACTGAAAGGCAAACTAAAAATGCCTGAATATGGACGTAACGTACAGCAAATGATTGAACATGCCCTCACCATCGAGGACAAAGAGGAGCGTACACGCTGCGTCAACACAATTATTAATATCATGGGAAATCTCTTCCCTTACCTGCGCGATGTGAATGACTTCAGACACAAACTGTGGGATCACGTAGCAATTATGTCAGATTTTAAACTGGACATCGACTATCCCTATGAAATTGTAAAGAAGGAAAATCTCTACAGCAGACCCGATACCATTCCCTACAAACAGTCGAGAATTAAATATATGCACTACGGGCGCAATCTGGAAGAGATGATCGACCTGGTTTCAGAATATCCGGAGGGACCCAACAAAAATGGACTGATCTACCTGATTGCCAACCAGATGAAAAAGTGTTTTCTCACCTGGAACAAAGAAGTG
>CAYPPC010000012.1:5810-9074 GCA_964412435.1 uncultured Paludibacter sp. | reverse complement strand
TGGACGACGAGAAGATTTTTGACGATTTGAGAGAACTCTCCAATGGTAAAATTGACGTTTCTGCAGATATTTTCAGACTGATGGCTACTAAAGAGGTGCTTCACCAGAGAAAGAGTGCCCCCAGACCACGCAAAAGAAACAATTAATTTCAAACAACACCCTGCTTTTTTAGAAAAGAATAATTTATAAAGATGGCGTCATTCAGAATTGAAGGCGGACTGAAACTAAAAGGCGAAATCACTCCACAGGGGGCAAAAAATGAGGCCCTGCAGGTGATTTGTGCCACTTTGCTAACGTCCGAAAAAGTAACTATAAGCAATATCCCCAACATTATTGATGTGCTGAATCTGATTCAGCTCCTCCGGGATTTGGGAGTTAAAGTTGAACAAACCAACGATAACACCTACACATTTCAGGCAGACAATATTGACCTGAGCTACCTGGAAACTGAACAATTTTTCAAACAGAGTGCCTCATTGCGGGGTTCGGTGATGATTGTGGGACCATTGGTTGCCCGTTTTGGCAAAGCGGTAATTCCTAAGCCGGGGGGCGACAAAATCGGCCGCCGCCGCCTCGACACCCACTTTCTCGGCATACAGAAGCTGGGTGCCGAATTCAACTACAATGCAGATAAGAGTCTCTACTCCATTTCAGCTGAGAAGCTCAACGGATGCTATATGCTGCTCGACGAAGCTTCGGTGACCGGAACAGCCAACATTGTGATGAGCGCTGTATTGGCCGAAGGTACTACTACTATCTACAACGCTGCCTGCGAACCCTACCTGCAACAGCTTTGCAAAATGCTCAATCGCATGGGTGCGAAAATCAGCGGTATAGCCTCCAACCTGCTCACCATTGAAGGTGTTGATTCACTCAAAGGCTGCGATCACAAGCTGCTGCCCGATATGATTGAGGTGGGTAGCTTCATAGGGATGGCGGCCATGACCGGTTCCGAAATCACCATTAAGGACGTTGCCTATGAGGAGCTCGGAATTATCCCCGAGAGCTTTCAGCGCCTGGGCATCCGGCTTGAGCAGCAGGGCGACGACATCTATGTGCCGGAACAGAAAGATTATACGATAGAATCATTTATCGACGGATCCATCATGACCATAGCAGATGCTCCCTGGCCGGGACTTACGCCCGACCTGCTGAGTGTCTTTCTGGTGGTTGCCACCAAGGCGGTTGGTTCTGTTCTGATTCATCAAAAAATGTTTGAGAGCCGGCTCTTTTTTGTAGATAAACTGATCGACATGGGAGCCCAGATTATACTCTGCGACCCACACAGAGCCACTGTTATAGGATTGGGAGAAAAACTGCAATTGCGTGCTGCCACCATGAGTTCGCCCGACATCCGGGCCGGTATTGCTCTGCTTATTGCGGCACTTGCCGCCAATGGCACCAGCACCATCCACAATATTGATCAGATTGACAGGGGCTATGAGAATATTGATGAGCGGCTCAACGCTCTGGGAGCTAAAATTACAAGAATTTCATAAATGCCGGACATTTATAAGGTCATAAAATCAGCAAGTGAAGGGATTTATAAAGAAAAAGGAAGTAAGTTCCTCTCTTTTGCTATCCCGGTAAGCAGCGAGGAAGAGATTAGGGAGATACTGGAGCAGTATCGCAAAGAATATTTCGATGCGCGGCACGTTTGCTACGCCTGGATGCTGGGTGAAGAGCGGAGCGAGTTTCGCGCCAACGATGATGGCGAGCCCTCCGGAACAGCCGGCAGGCCCATTCTTGGACAAATCAACTCCTTTGAACTGACTAATATCCTGATTATTGTTGTACGCTATTTCGGAGGCACCCTGCTGGGTACCGGCGGTTTGGTAACGGCCTACAAAGAAGCTGCTGCCGAGGCTATCCTGAATGCCGAAATTGTTGAAAAGAGGATCAAAATAGCACTCCCAATACATTTCCCATACGAACTGATGAGCGAGGTGCAGCGACTGATTAAAGAATTTGACCTCAAAATATCTTCTCAGAAGTTTGAAGTGGCTTGTGACATCACTTTTGCCATTCCGCAGAGCCAATACGAACAGATCAGAGACCGCTTTGCCAATATCTACGGCCTGGAGATCACCGATGAGGAAGAAGACTAATCATTATAATAAAAGTTGCATTAGCTAATTGAACTTAAGGTTTTATAAAACTTTCTCACCGTCGTTTTACTATTCTGAAAGAGAAAATAATTTTTGTCGACGGCTATTTAGATCTATTGTCCCTTGTCATTCCGCAGGAATATAGTGCACATTATAATTATACGAAACAAGGTGCAGATGCCCGTATTTCTGCAACATCAGCTTATTCTATAACTATTTATTTTCTCACCAAAATTGCATTATTTGTTTGAATTTAAGCTTGGAGAGCTGGCCTGTAAGGCCTCATTTTGATAACCGTGGGTCATCGACCCACGGAATTAAACAGCTAGTAAGTCACTGTCCCATCGCCTACGGCGAGGCACGGCGGAAGGCAGAACTTCTTATATCCTAAGTGAATTCCCGGCCTTCCGCCAACTCCTGCAACACTTTAGCGCCGCACTATACCTCCCCCTCCCTGAAGTGAGGCAGGCGAGATGACAAAGCACATTAGAGGTTTAGAGGTTTAACCCCACGACAAATACAGCAGCAAATATCAAACAAAAAGCCCGTCAGAATCACTTCTAACGGACTTTTATCATAATAAGGTTAAGGTGTTACAATGAGTATCTCTTTGTTTCGTCGGGTAAAACTTGTTCGCTTCTTCAAACATCACATTCAATCAGTCTTCTTAGGCGAATTACTTACCCTGATCTAAAAGATGTCACACTCCCTGTTTACTTCTCGTCTTTTGCTTTGCGGCCGGTTTAGTGACCTCGCTGTTTTGTTGGAAGACATCGCCCGCCGGGCTTTGTTTCCACGAAGAGTGACAGGTGTAACTGTAGGTTTGATCTTCTGTTGCAAAGATGGCACATTTTTGCGAAAAATGTTAGCACAAACGAAGCAATTATTAGCATTTTCTGAGCATTTTGATATTTCGGATTAGCACAAAACGAACACATCGAAACGCTAACACCCTGACATTCAGCGTTATTTTTATGCTAAAAGTGAAAACATCATTAAACATAGTTATTTTAAGGATATTACCTTTGAAAATACAGTTCCGGCAAAATTTTACCGGAACTGTTTTCACAAAACAACTACAAATTTTCAACATCGGGCTTCCTTAGAAGGTGCCGGTTGCATTAGAAAACAATTAGCTTTTCACTGTTATTTCCAA
>CAYPPC010000012.1:0-5710 GCA_964412435.1 uncultured Paludibacter sp. | reverse complement strand
ATACCAATCCCCCTTCTTTTACCGAAAAGATAGAAGCCTCCGGCTGTAGTACTGCCACTCCCTCCAACTTAAGATATCTAATATCAAATAAAGAACCTCCTGATTTAAGGATTGCATCTTTAACTTTAAACTCAGCATTACTTGCCAACCCAACAACTGCAAATTTACTACCTGCAATATATTCAACATCACAGTATTTCAAAGATAGTGATTTATATAGTCCAACAAATGAAGATCTGGAATTTACCGGAGTTGTTGTTAGCTTAGAAAGCTCAATTCCATTTCCAAAGATCTCACTATTACCTTGTGCCTTTATAAAACCGACATGTTGTTCAATTCTGTTTTCATTTTGAATATAAACATTAAGATCTATACGACTATCAATAAAGACTTCATTATTACTTTCCGGCTTGGTAACGTGTGCATTATTCAAAACAATATAGGGTGTGGCAGCAGGTGCAGGTTCCAAAATGATTACCCCACTCTTTAGATTGGGTATATTATTGTTTCCAATTTTACTTTGCACACCACTAATTTTAACCGGATAGCCAATACGTATTTTTTGTGCTCTCGTACCATCTGATGTTGTCAATGCTTTTTCCGTACTATTGAACGACACCCCTGATGGACTCACAACCTGCAGCGGGCTTTTCAATGAAAACTCTTTTATAGAAGCAATAGTACCCATGGTGTAAATATCAGCTACTTCGATACTCAGTTTATTACCTCCTGATATTCTGCCTCCCACATTGAGTCCAACTCTTTTTATTGTCAGATCTTTTTCAAAGTATATACCTGTGAAACTGCCACTCGTTATTTCGAGTGTACTATTCAAACCGACACCTTCGATTGTTGCATTCTCATAAAAGCTCCAGTCACCATAATAATTTTCACTCTCATTTTCACCACTAATAATCACTGTTAAGCCGGGAACTCTTGACTCTAAAATGCTGACTTCTGTACCCATTTGGGGATCATTACCGGGATTGATATTCGTATTGGTAAAAGTAAGTATTTTCTGATCACTGTTGTACACCACCTTACCTTTAATTCCCGGACTGATGATATTGTTTTTATTAGCTTCAGTTACAACTATTCCGGCTACCTTAAGCGGGTAACCCACCGTGACGGTTGAAGTCATAATAGCCACATCTACTCCAATAACTGGAACAGCTTTTATCTCTGCCGTGCCGGGTTTGATACCTGTTATCTCCCCTTTCTGATTAACAGTTGCTACCGATGGGTTATTAGATGTCCAGGTAAATTTGTCCAGATAATAGTTTGGGCTCTTTATCTCATAATCAAATCGGGCAGTCTGTCCCTGCATTAAATCCATCCTTTTTGCATAGCTAACTTGGTATAATGGCCCTCCCATATACAGTTCTCCATTATATGCTTGACCGTTGGATAACACGGTCTTCTTTTTATCTGTATCATATTCCACCTCATTCGGGTAGAAATAGGAAAAAACTCTATATATATCATCTATACTCGTTTTTTTCACCGGTCCAATTTTCATCATCACGTTCGATGTCAAATTAATGGCTACAGAGTTATATGTATTATACCCAATAGCAGTATCATGTCCACCAACAATTCCATAATTCCCTGAATTTGTATTAAGTTCAATATGTAAATCCTTAAACAAAACTTCCACGAGCAAAAGTCTTTTAGTAAGTCCTGATCCCAAAATACCGGACCATAAATACATACCGTCACCGGAGTCGGTTTCAATCAGAAGACGATCGCGACCATTATTATTGACTCCCATAATAAGAATATCATCTGTCAAGTCTTCAAGATATGCTCTCGAAGCACCTCTGATGTGAATACCGTTACCAGAAGCAGTTTTGATTTTACACTCACCAACAACTTCGATGGTATAATCATAATCGGTACCTTGTGAGTGAGTTTCCAGCTTAATACCAGGATTACTCCCGGTAGCCACTATCTCAGCATACTCTAAGCGTATTGTACCCTGTGAAAATTTATCCGGCTTGGGTGTAAAAATTACTTTCCCGGACTTTACAAATGAGCTGTTTTGAGGTGTAAAAACAGTTTGAGCTGTGGTAACCCGATGTCCGGCAATCCATACATCGTAATCAGCTGCAAAGGCTAAAGTTTGTGCCATTGCTGCAAGCACTAAAATAAGTAATGTCTTTTTCATAGCGATTATTGTTTTTAAGAATTAATACCTTGAAATCATTTATATATTTAGTTTTAAGTTGACTTTATAATTCTATCAGCTAAAACAACGAAATACTTTCTCTATATTCTCTAAAACTAAGCTACCAGGTAAGATCCGAGCAACATTTTAGTGTAATAAAACCTTATTCGGGAATTCGCCGAAATATCAAAACATCATATGTTAAACAAAAGAGACTAAATTGTCCTTATTTAACATATAACAAAGATTGATATTTTTCCATTAAGCTGTTAGCGCAAACGAAGCAATTATTAGCATTTTCTGAGCAATCTGACATTTCCGATTAGCACAAAACAGACAGATTTAAGCACCAACACACTGACTTCCAAGATGTTCTTTATGCTAAAAAAAAAACAGATGGAATGAGCGAATTTTTAGATTAATCAAGTTTTAAAGTGAAATTTTCGGGATTTATTAGCGAAATTATTTTCATAAAAAAAAGTAATTCTTTAATTCCGTCGCAAAAACAAATAAAGTAATTTCACAACATTCTGCACGACTGATTTACCCTGTAAATTTTGATTGCTCCTAAAAATTTATTTAAAGATGATTGTAATACGCTTTTTAGCTTAAAACTTCACTGAACTCATCTATATTTTTGTTTAACATTTAGTATTTCAGCTACGTACTTTCATTATGGGTTTAGACCCGGAACTTATGGATAGTGCTGGGATTACATTCAAAGATGTAATTGTTGTTATGATTTGATGCTAACGCCCTTTCAGGGCTTGATATGCTTTTTTATCTTCAAAGGGCGTTGCCCTATGCTAAATCCTAACGGGCTTTCAGCCCTTAATAACACAATAAACTACTTTATAGCTAAACTATATTTTTGATACAATAATGATAAGACAAATCTTTTAATTGTTGCTTTATGAAAATCAAAAAAATCAATATTCCGTCAACTTCTGCAACGTTTTAACGTCGCACTATATCTCTGCCTCCCTGAAGTGAGGCAGGCGAGATGACAAGAGTCATTTTTATTTCAGATTTATCTAAGCCACTCTTTTACAAATCACAGGAGTTTCAGCTTACACCGGAAAAGCAGGAGCCATATCCGCCCAAGTTGCAGCAGGTAATTTTCCTGCAAATTGCTCTTTTTTTCTACTCTCTTTTATAGAAATATCGTTATCTTTGCAGCAATCAAACTTCAAAAGCATGAAACATCGCAGTCTCGTATCTATCACCGATTACAGCAAGGAGGAGATCCTGGATATTTTACACCTCGCTTCTCTGTTCGAAGAAAACCCCAACCGCCACATTATGACGGGCAAAGTAATAGCCACCCTATTCTTTGAACCCAGCACGCGCACCCGACTCAGCTTCGAAACTGCAGTGAACCGTCTCCGGGGAAGGATTATCGGATTTACCGATGCCCTGAGCAGCAGTTCTGTAAAAGGAGAAACATTGCATGACACCATCCGCATGGTAGGAAGCTACGCCGACGCTATTGTTATGCGGCATCCGCTGGAAGGTGCAGCACGCTATGCTTCCGAAATTTCACCGGTACCGATTATCAATGCCGGCGACGGCGCCAATCAACACCCTTCGCAAACCTTGCTGGACCTCTATTCTATCAAAAAAACGCAGGGAACTTTAGAGAACCTGAAAATCAGTCTGGTCGGTGATTTAAAATATGGACGAACCGTGCACTCCCTCATTATGGCGATGTCGCACTTCAATCCGCAGTTTAGATTTATCTCACCGGATGAGCTGAAAATGCCGGAAGAGTACAAACAGTTTTGCAAAAGAAGAAATATACCTTTTGAAGAGACGAGTGAACTGAACGGCAATTTTGATGACTCCGACATTCTTTATATTACCCGGGTACAAAAAGAGCGTTTCCTGGATCTGATAGAGTTTGAGCGGGTTAAAAACAGCTATACCCTGCGCAGTAATATGCTGGGCAACACCAAACCCAACCTGAAAATTCTGCACCCACTGCCCCGTGTCAACGAGATTGACATGGATGTGGACAGCAGTGAAAAGGCTTACTACTTCGATCAGGCTCAAAACGGACTTTATGTTCGCCAGGCCATCCTGAGTAAAGTACTGGAGATTGCCCCTGACGGTAAAAAATAAATTTAAATTTCATCGAATAAATATATAAATCATGAAACACCTGCAAGTTGCTGCACTGCGTAACGGAACAGTGATTGACCATATCCCGGCAGACAAGCTTTTTAAGGTATTCTCTATTCTGAAACTTTCCGAATCTACAGATATGATCACTGTGGGTAACAACCTCACCAGCAAAACACTGGGCAAAAAAGGTATCATCAAAATATCGGATCGCTTTTTTGAAGATGAAGAGACCAATAAAATTGCACTGATTGCCCCCAGGGCAAAAATCAATATTATCCAGGAGTATGAAGTGGTTGAGAAGAGAGAACTCTCGCTGCCATCCAAGGTTCACGAGATTGTTCAATGCCTCAACCCCTCCTGCATCACCAACCACCAGCCGGTGAAAACCTGCTTCCATGTGGTTCATGAAAACAACCGGATTCATCTGCAATGTCACTACTGTGAACGCGATGTGAATCTGGATGAGGTGAAAATAAAGAGATAACACAATAAACATGAAACACACTTTCAACACATCCTGCACAACAGCGGTGTGTGAGCGAGGGTCAAAACGCGTTAGTTTCAGATTAAATCCGCTATAATACGTGAAGTTTCGTATCTTTGCTAACTATACTTTTTAATTAAAAATAAATTCTTAAAATGAAAAGAGATCATCAAATTTTTGATATCATCGAGCGGGAAAAAGAGCGCCAGCTAAAAGGAATTGAGCTGATTGCGTCCGAAAACTTTGTAAGCGATCAGGTTTTGGAAGCGATGGGCAGTGTATTAGCCAACAAATATGCTGAGGGATATCCCGGAAGGCGATATTATGGCGGTTGCGAAGTGGTTGACGAGAGTGAACAACTTGCCATCGACCGCTTGAAAGAGCTGTTTGATGCCGAGTGGGCCAACGTACAGCCACACTCCGGTGCACAGGCCAATATGGCCGTATTTTTGGCTTGCCTCAATCCCGGAGATAAATTTCTGGGACTTAATCTTTCACACGGAGGACACCTTTCTCACGGGTCCCCGGTGAACAGTTCCGGCATTCTTTATCATGCACTTGAATATAATGTAAAAGAGGAAGACGGCCTGGTTGACTACGACCAGATGGAAGAGGTTGCTATGCGCGAGCGCCCCAAACTGATTATTGGTGGAGCATCTGCCTACTCCCGCGAGTGGGACTACAAACGCATCCGTGAACTGGCCGATAAAATCGGTGCTATCTTTATGGTAGATATGGCCCACCCGGCCGGACTGATTGCTGCCGGTCTGTTAGATAATCCGGTGAAGTATGCTCACGTGGTTACTTCCACAACTCATAAAACCCTGCGCGGACCGCGCGGCGGCATCATCCTGATGGGCAAGGACTTTCCTAACCCATGGGGTAAAAAGACCAACAAAGGAGAGGTACGGATGATGTCTTCACTGCTCGACAGC